>JBAXHC010000055.1:0-19574 GCA_037139075.1 Bacteroidota bacterium | reverse complement strand
TGATATATCGCCCAATTAGGACTTTCATACATGAGTAATGCTTTCAATCCTTTGAGTCTGAATTTAATAAGGTTAAATTCATTCAGGACGGTTAAGTTTTGTGTGGGGTTTGTTTGCTTGGCTATGAGAATGTACTTAACAAATTTCGCTGGATTTTCAACTATGGTTAGAAAGGTTTTTTGATGTGGCAATACCATACCATTTAAATTGCCCACATGCACTACAATAGGATATGCTGCGGCATCATCAATTAAAATCTTATTGTCTTCCGTTACAAGATTGCTGATGTATTGAGCCACTTGTTGAGATTCACTATAAATCCTTGGCCCCTGCCAGTTATTTTGAATATTACCCATCTCATTTGAGAATGCTATTTCTTCCTCACTGGCAGAATGCTTAAAGAAATAAAAGCCCATCACAATAGTCAATAAAGCCGAAATTCCAAATATCCAGGAAGATGTTTTTAAACTGTATTTACTGGTGCCATAATAACAAATAGAAACCAACGCAATAGGTATAAACAATAGAAAATAACCAAGCGTTAAAGTGTATTTATAACTCAATAATAAAAATGAATAATACAACAACATCGCAAGAATAGTAAACAATTCATATAGCTTACCTCTGAACAAAATAAAAGTGGCGATATATAGCGGTGTGAGAAATAAAATAAATCCCTGAATAACAACTTGTGTCTGGTAAAGCACATTGTCTCTTCCAGCAGACATCACCAAACTTCCAATACGTTGGTTTCCAGTAATACGCCAGTTGGCATACTGACTGTCTAAAAAGTAAGTAGGTGAACCTGCGTATTGCGAATTTAAAGAGCGAAATAAAAGCACAGCCATTAAAGGCAATAGGAATATCACTAAATAAAGAGCGGCTGTTCTATTGGCTAGTTTCCTTCTTTGAGAGCGGTTATTGAGTGCCTCATAATATTGGAAAATCGGAGATTCAGTACGTGCAATTAATAACCCATCCAAAGAAATTAAAAATATAAAAGGAAAGAAAGCCAGGACCACCCAAATAAAATCAAAATTCGAAAATATAAAAGCTCCAATATATAAGCTAGCCATAGAAATATGGTAGGTAACTGGTTGTCTGTAATATCTATAAAATGATCGGAATATTAAAAAGGCAACTAAGGCAATCACAGCGTTGCGTCTCCCGGTTACTGCAGCAAAAACAAACATGGGATGAAATGCGAACAAGCAAAAAAGAATGGGAACGTAAAGTTTCCAAGAGAACTTTGATGCTTTCTTAAATTCATCCACCAGCATATAAAATAAACTTGCCGTCATCACCAAAGATGCAGCCACAGGAGCATATAGATATCCAAGTGGCACAAAAAATAGAGAAGAGAAAAATACAGTAGTTGGAAAAGTAAAACCAAGTGTTAAGATCGTGTTTTGTTTGGCATTAAAAAGCAACAACAATTTTTCAGAATAAAATAAACCTGAAGAATGTTCAAATCCATGGCGTTTCAATAGCCAGGAGATGACTATATAATAGGCAATTAAGAGGATGGTTAATATTTTAATCAGTTGCTTAGGCATAGTTCATCAATGCGCTGTTTCAATTGGATCGGCCGCAGCATTAGCGCTACTACTCAATTTGGTTAATCCGTGGTTCGTTTTTTCCCAGTAAAATGGTTTATAAATTAATTGCCATAATCCTTTATAAGCTGCAATGGAATGCATAATCCAATACAAAGGATTTAATGCACCAAACAAAATCAACTCATAATATCTTCTTTTAAATACCGAAAGCATATTCACATAAATCATCATGGTATTTCCAGCCACTAAATTAAAAGTTGCGATATACAAAACCCAATCTGGAAACAAAGAAGCTACGAATGTTAGTTTTACAATGGCATACACCAATAGAAAACCTAATAGAATTGGATATAACAGGAATGTAATGGAAGTACCTGCAATAAAGAAGTTAAAGCCCAGGAAACCTCTCCAGCCGATCCTTCTAATTAATCGCGCGGGGTTACGCATATGCACTAAGGTAGTTTGCATATAACCCTTGATCCATCTACTTCTCTGGCGAATCCAATTGAAAGGTTCATTATTGGCTTCTTCTAAAGTGGTACTATTTACAATGCCCACTTTAAAACCTTTTTCAAACACACGTACGCCCAAATCGGCATCTTCAGTAACGTTAAATGGATCCCATCCACCTAACTCCATCAGCTTATCAAATTTAAAGTGATTACTGGTGCCTCCTAATGGAATTGGAATGTCGAGCGACATCAATCCAGGTAACATATAATCAAACCAATAGGTATATTCTAAAGTGAACATACGCGTTAATAAATTCTCATTTTTATTGAAGTAATTCAATGCTCCTTGCAAAACCACAAACTCAGGTGGAAGTTTACGGAACAATACCACACATTTTTTTAACTGATCTGAATCAGGTACATCTTCTGCATCATAAATGGCAAGATATTCTCCTCTGCAAAAATGCAATCCGTAGTTACATGCTTTAGGTTTTGTCTTAGGCATGTGAAACGGAACCACAATTGTTTCGAAGTTTGCAGGAAAGTCAAGGTTACGAACCGCATTAAGCGTTTTATCATCATCTTCTTCAATCAATAATTTTACGTCGAGTTTTCCTCTTGGATAATCTAAACTTCGAAGGTTCCAGATAAGTTTACGAATCAGTTTATCTTCTTTATATACTGGAAGTAAAATGGTGTAAATGGGTAAAGTATCATTTTGTATCGCCTTTACTTCGGCTTTATTTACCAATTCTTTCATTTCCGCTTTAGATCCATTTAAAGAAAGATAAAGCTTGAATAAAATGGTACCAAAAAATGCCACACTGAACACCACATTCAGCACCATGGCCACTTTAAGAAAACTAATAAACAGTAAGATTACCAGAATACCAATACTTCCGAAAATAAAAATTAGTTGCGGGTCAGTAAATGTAATCAAGCCCGACTGTTCAGGGTCTTTTCTCATCAGACTAAATACAGCCTCTTTTACATAATACTCTCCACGTTTAATGTGCACCAACCATGTTATATCCAAATCTGATGCCGCTACAAAACGAATGGGCATATTGAAACGAATCGTAAGAAGTGTTTTTAATTTTTCATCCTGGGGATCAGCTGCGGCAACCAACAAACTGCCATCAGACATTTTCCGAAGGGGTGCATATAAAATCGAATTCAACTCAATCAATTCGCACTGACCAATGTACTGTTCATCCATCTCTTCATCCCGAACAGCAATTAACTCAAACCCTTCTTGCTCAAGAAATGCTACATATTTTTTCCTCGTAAGAAACCCAAAATTCAATGCGGTTTTGATATAGGAATAGTTGAACTCACTAGCAATGACTTCAATTTCCTTCAGTTTATTTTCATCAAATAAACCAACAGACACCATATTATCAAGGGCACAGCTTGGCATAATTATATTTCCTCAAACAAAGGCTTTGCATACAACAAAGCTTTCAATAAAACAGTTCCGGCATGATAAATACCGGAACTGAATAATTTATTAAACGATTTCTTGTGATTTTTTAACACGTCTTCTTACAAAGAAGAAACTCCATAGAATCAAGAGTAAAACAACCACCAGGATATAGTACTTATAATTTTCCCATAGCACCAAAAATGTATTTTTATCTCCTTTATAGCTTACCATTTTCTCATCATCCCGAAGTTTGAAGAAGAAATTACTCTTACCATCACTTGTTGATATACAAACGTTACTCTGAATAGCAGATGATTGACCACCAAAACTCTTAATCACACTTTGAAGTGCTTCTCTCGTAGTGCTATCCCCCAGAGAAGATATAAGGAGGATAGTGCTATTCGATTGCCGGAATATTTGTGCAATACCACTTCCGGAGAAATCATTAAATGAGAAACTGGTTTCTCCATCCAAATTTTTATACAACTGAAAATCCCGATTAAACTGGATTGGCATATCAGTGAAATTCTTGATAAATGGATCTGTTCTGTGCATCAATCCAATTACATTAAATCCACGCATATCAGCCATTGTAGTCTTATCACTCTGTACCAAAACAGGTAATATCATAGAGGCATTCAAGAAAGAAGCTGCATTAATTTGATAAATCAATTCCCCTACTGCAGTAGTAACATTGGTATTTAAACCTGGAGAGATCAAGAATTTCAAAGGACGTTTTCTGAATTCTCCTGGATAGTTAAAGAAGTTATAGAACTCAGTAGCTTGTTCTCCAGAAAAAGTGATACTGGAAGTTCTGCTATTGATAAATCCGAAGAAACTTGCAAAACCATCTTTACAAACACTTTGACTAGGATGAAAGCGCATTTCGATAACCAGGGAGTTTACTTTGGTTAATAAATAAGTGGGCAGATCCACATCATTATTAAAAGTATTCAAATCCTGAAGCGAAGTAGTGTACACCAGGTTATCATTCAAATACACATTTAAAAATCCTCTATCATTCTCCCTTAAATGCGAGAATAAAGCTTCAAGGTGTAAGGTTAGTTTTTTAGGAATAGCATTATAATCAATCAAGTTAAATGGATAGTTGGTTTGTAAAGCCAAAACCCCTTCCATCAATGCAGATGGAACTCCCAACTGATCCAGGGTTAATACTTGTGGCAACACATTATTTTCAACAGATTTTAATGTGGTATTATCTACAATTAATTTTTTAGAGAAGGAACTATTTAAAATATTATAGTTACTCAATATGGTGATCGCTTTCTTATATCCCTCTTCATCATAGCCTGTAATAACCAATACAGAATTGCCTTCTGTTCCAATTAATTGAATAAGTCCCTGACCTTTACTTAAGGTAGGTAGTTGACGTTTAATTGCTTCTGGCAAACGACTTTGCAAACCCACAACCAATGTATTATTCAAAGAATCGTAAGCACTATATGACCTTGTAGTCGTTAGGTTTTCTCTATTCATTTGCTTCACCAAAGAATACAAAATACCGCCAGCTAAAACATCATTCAGATCAGGTGCTGAAGGACTTGATATAGAACTAAATTCCTGGATACTTTCTTTCATACTGCGTTCGTAAGAAAGAAAAGGCTGTTTAGGAGCACTAAAAAAGGAACTGTTCCTAATATTGATCCAAACAGCAGGGTTATCGATATCCTGACAAATCTGATCAGACACACTCATTTTTGCAACCAACTTTACTTTTACAAAGCGACCATCTGGCTGTAAATATTTTTTGTTCATCGGAATGATGATGGTGATCAATGAATCCATAGTGGATGCAATGATTTTCTGTGTATAAACAGGAGCATCTTTCAAACTAATAGTAATAGTTGAAGTATTGGGATTCAACACCTGTGATGGACGAATATATAAGACCAACTTACTTTGATCCATATCGTCATCGGGCTTCACTTTTACGAAGTAGGTAATCGAACCACTAATACCAAAGATGGATTGATCCCGATAGCCCATATCTTCAAAAGTTCGCTGAATAGTTTGCGACCAAGCACTCGAAAGGGCAAGGATGAAAAGGGCAGATAGTAAGATTCTTGTTTTCATATAATTTCTGTTTATACTAAGCCAGTTTGAATTTTATTTTAAAATAGTTGCCATAGGTATCATTGCTGTTATAGCTCAATTCACCATGCATATCTTCAATCATTTTCCTAGAAACGGCAAAGCCCATACCTGTTTGGCTGGTGGCTGCTTCAAATTGATTTGGCGAATTCAACCGATTGAAATATTCATTCAATTTATCTAAGCCAATGGGTCTGCCTTTATTAATAAACTCTATCACACAATACTCTTCCGATTGTGATGCATGTATACTAATCACTGATGCTTTTTCTCCAAATCGAATTATGTTCGACAATAATTTAAAAAAGATATGTCGAATAAATATTTTATCCAAGTCAACAAATAATGGAGATGGAGATAAATTTAATTGGAGGCCAATTTGTTTAATACTTGATGCATCTACCAAACTCACTGCAGTTTTTTCTAGTTCAGGGATGATATCAAAAACTTCAATTTTATATTCTACAACGCCTGTGTCAGCTTCGGCCGAGTCGGAAAGTTTTTGAGAGAGATAATGCAATTTCTCATTTCCCATAGTGATATAGCTAAGGATTTCCTTTTGATCAACTGTAAGATTTGCAGAACTACGATTAATGATATCAATAGAAATTTGATTCGATCCTATAAAATTTTTCAGATCATGAATCATAATATTCAAGGTATTCTGGCGATAATCGTTCAATTGTTTTAATCTCCGATTCACCTCTTCAATCACCTGATGCTGATCATTAATCAATTCATTTTGCTCCAACAAACGCTTATTAGATTCTTCAATGATGAGGTTCTTTTGAATTTCTCTTTTAACAATCAAATATCTATTATGCGCAATTAAACATGAAAATGCAGAAATTAAAAAGTAAACACCACCACCGTTTTTAATCAATCCCGCATATCCGTCTTCTCTACCCGTAAAAGAATAAAGCAGGATCAAAATAACATAAGTGATACCAACCTGCATGATTGAATAAATGGGTTTCCAAAAAACCATGGTATTCAACAAAAGCACCATTACAGATAACAGCATGTAATAGGGCAATGCTTCAGACAAAGGAAGAATACCACAATTAAAGGCACCAAGACCCAGATTTAAAGCCACTACCAAATTCAGTTGAATTAGGTGGTGCCAGTTATTTTTATTACCCGCCCAGAAAATTATATAAGAAAGTGCAAAGCAAGCTATGCGAATAAACAGATAGTTTAGCCACAACGGTTTAGAGAATAGAAGGTCTAACACCCAAAAAAGTGGCAAGGAAAAGAGTAGGGTCCAAACAGCCACATTTGAGTAAAATGTTCCGTTTTTATCCATTTCCTCCTGATACTGCTCGGGCGCAATATTTACATAAGGAATTTTATGATAATTGATCATTTTTTCAAAGGGTCCAACTGGTTCGTCAATTAGTGGTGAATTTAAGTCCAATAAGACTAATAAGGCCTTATTTTATTACCACTTTACTGACAATCGTCAAGTTGAGTTTTTATCTAAACGTCCAAACCCTAACGAATATTAGAAATTCAATAAAAAATAGGAGAAAAAAAGCATTTTGTTGTTTTTAATCTTTGATGGTGCGTAAAAAACAGATGATAAGCGGTATCAAGTTTCAAAGGGATGGTTCTAACTTCGACATATAGTACAGATAGCAATAATTTAAAATATTTTTTATGGAACCCATTCTTTCAATTGAGGGCATTTCAAAATCATACGGAAGCATTAAAGCCTTACAAAATGTAAGCTATGAAGTGCCAAAAGGGTCGGTATTTGGTTTACTAGGACCCAATGGTAGTGGCAAAACTACCATGTTGAGTATCATACTGGATATTTTAAAATCTGATACTGGCAGTTTCAACTGGTTTGGCAAACCGGGTTCACCAGAAACAAGAAAAAGAATTGGTTCATTATTAGAGACCCCAAATTTTTATCACTATTTATCTGCCGTAGATAATTTAAAAATTACCAGTGCCATCAGTGGCAGAGGAAATGATCAATCGATTGATGATGTGTTGAAAATTGTAAATCTCTATGAAAGAAAAAATAGTCGCTTTAGTAGCTATAGTTTAGGAATGAAACAAAGATTAGCTATCGGTGCGGCATTACTTGGAAATCCGGAAGTGCTTTTGTTTGATGAGCCCACTAATGGATTAGATCCAGTGGGCATAGCAGAAATACGCGAACTCATTAAATCATTGGCAAAACAAGGAAAGACCATCATCATGGCCAGTCATTTATTAGATGAAGTTGAAAAAGTATGTACCCATGTAGCCATCATGAAACGCGGAAAACTAATGGCAGCCGGACCCGTAGATGAAGTATTAGCAAATGAAGATATTGTGGAACTAGCTGCCTACAATACAAAGGAATTAAAATCTGTTTTGGAAAATTTTCCTGGCTTCATTAGTATAAAAGAGCATGACAACTTTATTCAATTACATTTTCCTATTGGCATGGCTCCAATGGAAGCAATCAACCGTTATTGTTTTGAAAAAAATATTGTACTGAATCAATTAATACTGAAAAAGAAAAGCCTCGAAACCAAATTCTTTGAGCTCACGAACGACTAACTTCAAAATATTGAATCTATGTTTTCTTTAATAAAAATAGAGTGGTTAAAAATTAAAAAGTATCCTGCTTTCTGGTGGATGCTTGGTATTGTTACGCTCACGTACCCTGGTACCAATGCCATGTTTTATTATGGATATATCCAATCAACTACGGGTAAGGAAGTAGCAAATAATGTGGCAAAGATGCTTTTAGGAAATCCTTTTGCATTTCCTGAGACATGGCATACCGTGGCATTTATGTCCTCCATCTTTATTATGATTCCTTCTATTCTTGTAATCATGTTGGTAACTAATGAATACAATTATAAAACGCATCGCCAGAACATTATTGATGGCTGGAGTAGAAATCAGTTTGTATCCAGCAAACTTTCCGACGTACTAATCATTTCTTTGGTAACCACTTTAATGTACACTTTGGTGGCTGGTGCATTTGGCATTTATGCAGATGCCGATAATTTGAATCGATGGGCTGAGCAATTACAATATATCCCTTTATTTTTGATTCAAACTTTTGCTCAATTATCCGTTGCTTTTTTAATGGGCTTTCTTATTAAAAAAGCATTCATTGCATTAGGTGTATTTCTTTTCTATGATCTTATTTTGGAAAAAATTGCAGTAGCTTATTTAAGGTTCAAAGCCAATGATATTGGCCGCTTCCTCCCTTTAGAAATTTCAAATCGAATTATACCCTGGCCATCTTTTACCAATCATTTTGGGAAGGGTGCAAAAGATTGGTATGAGCAATCTGTAGCCGCAATTCCAGAATTTTTAATTCTCACAATTATTCTTACCACAGCAATTTGGGCATTCTGTTATTACTTACACAAACGTAGAGATCTATAAAGGATGGATTAGTTGCTGAATAGCTTCAGAAAGGGTTGGATATTTGTAATGAAATCGGGTGCCTTGAATTTTAAAAGAATTCACTTTTGTAGATTTTAAAATTTCCACACTCATTTCGCCCAATATCCATCTCAATAAAAATGCAGGCACATGTATGGGAATAAAGAAACGATGCCGCATGGAAGTGGCAAGTGTGAGCGTTAATTTTTTATTGGTTACAATTTCTGGTGCAACTGCATTATAAACCCCTTGCATGGTTTCATCTTCTATTGCTTTAATAAACATGCCACAGAGATCATCTACATGAATCCAGCTGATATTTTGTTTGCCATTCCCTAAAATAGCCGCGAATCCAAAACGAATTGGTTTTTTAAATTCTACTAATGCCCCACCGGAATTACTCAACACAATTCCAATTCTAAAAACAACTAATCTTTTTCCAAATCCAATCGCACCTTGAATATTTTGTTCCCAGATCCTGCAGGTTTCCCCAAGAAATTCGGTATCTGATGGGGCCTCTTCTGAGAAACCTTCCCGTAAAGATGTAGGAGTATCTGCCCCATACCAACCAATACCAGAAGCACTAATCACTGATTTAATTTTATTTGGAATCGTTTGCATGGCATGTACCAGTAGTGCTCCACTATCTGCCCTGCTACTCAAAATCTCTTCTTTCCTTTTTTTGTTCCATCTTTTATCTGCAACTCCAGCACCAGCTAAGTGTACAATATAATCTGCAGCAGCAAACGCCTGTGGATCGATCCATTTTTTTTTCAGATCCCACCCAGCATGAGTTATTCCCTTTGGCAAAAGATCTACTGGCAAAGGGTTTCGAGAAAGTATAATTACTTCGTGACCTTGCTCGATCAATATTTCTGTTAATCTGGTACCAACCATTCCGGTACCACCGGTAATTAGTATTGTGGACATATTGTAAAGTTAGGGAACAAGCAAGTATGAAATTTTATACTGCAATAAAAAAGCCCCTGGAAAATTTTCCAAGGGGCTAACAACTAAATCACCAAGTTTAAAATCAAATCTATAGCTAGCAATCATTAATCGGGTTTTTTACCATCCAGGAAAGTATTGATGGTAGAGAGTTGCGTGTGGTTATTGGAATCTTTTCCAACTGTTACTTTGCTGTAAAAATTTTCTACAGAATCAAAAGAAGTTCCAAATAACTCCATATTTCTGCGGATATAAGCAGGTACTGAATCAAATTCATTGTTCGGATCAGTTGTATTCATATTAAAAGAAAGGTTCCGCAACTTTTGAATTCGATCTGCTGCTCTTCTTTTCTGTTCTTCACTCTCATCAATATAACTATCCTCTTGTGGTATCGCAGCCTGAACTGGTATTGGTTGCTTTGGTGCTTCAGGTTGAAAATTTTCACGCATCACCAAATGCATTTCTTCTTCTTTTTCTTTCAACTGAGGAGCGGGTTCTGCAATTGGAGTTGGCTTAACTTCTTCCGCTTTCGGTGCTTCAACACGTTCTATATTTCCCTCTTCAGATACAGCATAAATATTATTAGGCTTATGTAAACCTCCATATCTGTTTGCAACGGGTTGAGATGGTTGTTCCGTAATAGTAAACTGAACCAATTCTTCCATTTCAGTTTTTACAACAGGAGCAACTTCTGGTTCCACTTCTTTTTCAACAACTGGAGTTGCAGTTGATTCTGGAACATCTACACTCAACTCAAAATGAAATGATTCTTTTTCTGATTCTGTTTCTGCCACAATCTTTTCTTCATCATAGAATATAGAATTACTATGTTCCACTTTCATCGTTATTTCTTCCACCACTGGCTCTTGCATATGTGGTTCAAATGGATCTTTTGGAAACTCAATAACTGGTTGTTGCAACTGAACAGGAGCAGCAGGTTTTTCTGTTTCACCAAGAACCATCACAATTTTTTCTTCCTTCACTTCTGCTTTCTTAACAGGAGCAGGTTTTGAAAAAGGATCTTTATGTTCAAACCCGGTAGCAATTATAGTAATGCCAATTTTTTTATCTAAAGTTGGATCATAACCCATACCCACAATTACGTCTGTAGCTTCACCCGCCTGCATACGCAAATAATCATTGATAATTTCAACCTCATCCATGGTACATTCATGATCGCCTTCTGCACTGTTGATGTTGATCAAGACCCATTTTGCGCCTTTGATATCATTATCATTCAACAACGGAGAAGTCAAAGCTTCTTCAATAGCACGCTGTGCTCTATCCTCACCTTCTACTTCACTCTTGCCCAAGATTGCCACACCACCATTCTGCATCACAGTGCATACATCTGCAAAGTCAACAATAATATGACCGCGACTATTAATAATATCAGTGATACATTTAGCTGCCGTTGCCAATACATTATCAGCCTTACTAAATGCTTCTTTCATTTTAAGATTACCGTATTGCATGCGCAACTTGTCGTTGCTGATCACTAACAAAGTATCTACATAAGGTTTCAGCTGACGAATACCTTCTTCAGCCTGTTGCATTCTACGCGGACCTTCAAAACCAAATGGAGTAGTTACAATACCAACCGTTAAAATTCCCAATTCTTTACAGATCTTTGAAATGATAGGGGCTCCACCTGTACCAGTACCTCCGCCCATACCTACGCAGATGAACGCCATTTTAGTGTTTACTTCCAGTATGCGTTTAATTTCATCAAGGGATTCTTCTGTAGCTTTTTTACCAACTTCTGGATTTGCTCCAGCACCAAGGCCCTGCGTAAGATGTGGCCCTAATTGAATTTTGTTTGGAACCCTGCTTTGCTCAATTGCTTTAGCATCAGTATTACAAATAATAAAATCTACACCCTCAATATCCTGGGCAAACATAAAATTAACTGCGTTGCTTCCACCACCTCCTACACCAAGAACCTTGATGATAGATGATTTTTGTTTTGGAAGATCAAAATGGATCATAAAGTACGGTTTAATGAGTTGACTATTCTGTCCTAGGGGTATTTATATGAACGAAAAAAAATTGATCTTATTTTATAATCTGATCTTCCTCTTCTTTAAACATATCAATCAAATTGTTCTTGAATTTATCCCAGAATTTTTCTTTGCGTTTAGCTACGTCCACAATTGTCTCAGGAGCTGGTGTAGCAGGAGTTACTGCGTGCAATGAATTGGTTAATATTTTGGGAACTTTCACTTCTTTATACTTCTCGCTGAACTCTTTGTAATTGTGTTCATAATCACTATATCCTTTCAAGATCAAACCAATACAAGTTGAATACATTGGCTTTTTCAATTCATCGATATGATTAGGTGCTAAATGTTCATTTGGCAAACCAATGCGTGCATTTAAACCTGTAGTATACTCTGTTAATTGAATCAAGTGTTTCAATTGAGAACCACCA
This sequence comes from Bacteroidota bacterium, assembly GCA_037139075.1. GTDB lineage: Bacteria > Bacteroidota > Bacteroidia > Chitinophagales > Chitinophagaceae > Sediminibacterium. The sequence continues at coordinate 7,247 of JBAXHC010000055.1, read as the reverse complement.
CCAGTTAAAATCACACCACCATTCAATGCTCTGCTATCAAGACCTACTTGCTTTAAATGATAGCTTACAAAATCCAATATTTCACTCATGCGAGCCTGAATGATCTGTGCTAAATTTTTAACACTGATTTCTTTAGCTGGCATTCCCTTTAAACCTGGGATAGTGATATAAGCATTTGCTTTTGCTTCGTCGGCCAAAGCACTACCGAACTGAACTTTCATAGCTTCTGCCTGACTCTTCAAAACACCTAATCCTAAACGGATATCGTTCGTAATATTTTCTCCGCCGAAAGGAATTACAGCAGTATGCTTCAGTATTCCTTCATAAAATACAGCTAAGTCAGACGTACCACCACCGATATCTAAAATCGCTACACCAGCTTCCATATCAATTTCACTCATTACAGCACTAGCAGAAGCCAATGGTTGTAATACAAGGTCTTTAGTTGACAAACCACTTCTTTCAACAGCGCGATTGATATTACGGATAGCATTACGATCTCCTGTGATGATGTGGAAGTTCGCTCCCACTTTCACCCCATTAAATCCAACTGGGTCCTTAATATTTTGAATATTATCTACATGAAAATCCTGTGGAATCACATCAATGATCTGATCACCTGCAGGAATAAATGTTTTACGCTGATTGTTGATGAGTTGGTCAATCTCTGAAGGTTGAATCTCGTTTTCAGGATCCTGACGAACGATATCTCCACGGGTTTGTAAACTCTTAATATGATGGCCTGCAATACCCACGTACACTTCGGAAATTTCCAAATCGGGATTGCTTTCGTAACAATTAGCTAGCGCTGCTTGAATCGCTTTGATGGTTTGGTCGATGTTTAGAACCTGACCATGTTGTACTCCACTACTTTTGGCTAAACCAAAACCTAGTATTTCTAATTTACCAAATTCATTTTTTCTTCCTGCGATGGCGGCTATCTTAGTTGTTCCAATATCCAGACCAACAATGATTGGTGATTCATTGTGACTCATATATTTCTGATTTAATTGTTAGCATGATACTGTTTTCAAAAATCATTGCATTTCAGGGCACAATAATTGCAACTTTTAATGCACGGATTTGGGCTTGTTTGAAACTTGCCCATTCGTTAACGGTTTATTGATTGCTTTATTGTTTATTTGATGCGTTATTTTTTTATTATTTATGGTACTTGAATCCACGTTTGGTAAGGGTAATGGGGCTGTTTTTGCAACCAGTTCCATCAAGGTTCTTTTGGCTTCAGCTGAATCGATTTGTGCTTTCTCTGTTCCTCTCCTTACAGCCACAACCTGGTTTTCGAAACGAAGATCAAGTTTCTCATAAGTATTGATTCCTTGTTGCAATAAAGCCTGCTGATAAAATGCTTTCAACCTGTTGAATTTTTTATCTAATTGTTCCGCATCTCCAATAATTATTAACTGATCTCCAATTAGTGGCACCAATTCGAACTTCGAATGGGGATTAATATTCACCTGAGCAATCTGTGCCATCCAAAATGAATCTGTTTGTATAAATGAGGCAAGTTTTACAATACCCTCTAATAAACTGCTATCGGGTTTGGCTAAGATGGATTTGCTGGATGGAAAGTTGGTAAACACAGGAACCCTGGCAGATAGCTTATCACTCAGAGGCAATCTTAATGCAGCGCTATCCACATAAAACGAATTGCCTCCCGACACAAATACCCTGGCAATAGGCTGGCGCTCCAAAACTTTTACCTGAAGCATTTGATTATTATCGAAATACATTTCTGCATTTTGAATCCAGCTATTTTTTTCTAATAATCTTTCTAAGGCTCTTAAATTAATTTTACCAGTGGTGGTACCTTTTAGTTTACCCGATAAATTCAAAACTTCGAGAATCTCTTTTTCATCCATAAACATGTGTTGTGTGGCACCACTTATTTCAATCTGCACACCCGCACAACTTTTCTGATTCTTTTTCACCATTGCTGCCCCGAATAATACCATCGCACCCATACCAAACAGTATCCATACTGCTTGAATCATGCGCTTTTTCCATGGTATATTTTTCAGGCTCAATTTCATTGTAGAAAATCTTTTACTGAAACAACTAATGCATCAATATCCCCAGCACCCGCCATTACAACTAGTTCAGGTTTGTTCTTATCCATCCAGGCCAGCATCGCAGTTTTTTCGAGTATTTGCTTATTACTTAATTTCATTCTTGTTAATAACATCTCACTCGTTACCCCAACCATCGGCAATTCTCTGGCTGGATAAATCGGCAATAGAATTACTTCATCGGCCATGTCCAGGCTTTCTGCAAATTCATTTGCCAGATCATTGGTTCTACTAAATAAGTGGGGTTGAAAAACCAATACCATTTTTCGATCAGCGAATAAACTTCTTACACCAGTAATCAATGCTTTTAACTCCTGAGGATGATGTGCATAGTCATCAATCAGAATATGTTTTTCATTCTTTAAAATATATTCGAATCGACGTTTTACTCCTTTAAAATCTGCAATGGCAGCACGAATCTTATCGTCTTCAATGGATAAATATTTTGCCACTGTGATAGCAGCAATTGCGTTTTCAATATTGTGCAATCCACCCATATGCAGTTCAATATCTTTTACTATCCAATCTGCATTCACTGCATCAAAACAATAACTACCGTTGTTGGTACTAATATTTTCGGCGTGTACATCAGCCGCTTGATTGATATAATCGTAACTGTATTGATGGTCTGCTTTTAATTCATCCGCTCTTGCCAACCCGTATTTACTTATCAAACAACCACCGGGTTTTACCCTTTGTGAAAATTGTACAAATGCATCTTCAACAGCTGCTGGCGTTCCATAAATATCTAAATGATCGGGATCCATCGATGTAACCACCGCTATATCCGGAACCAGCTTCAAAAAACTGCGATCATATTCATCCGCTTCAACAACCACTACATTTCTTTCACTACTCCAAAAATTAGTTTGATAATTAGCTGCTATACCGCCTAAAAATGCATTGCAACCATAACCTGAATGACGAAGCAGATGTGCAATCATGGTTGTAACTGTTGTCTTACCATGTGTTCCCCCAATGCAAATATTGAAAGAGCCTTCTGTAATCCATTGCAACACATCACTTCTTTTAACAACGATATAATCATGCGATCTATAATAAACAAGCTCGGCTTGCTGTGCAGGAATAGCTGGCGTATAAACAACTACATCTACATCTTTTGGAATCAGATCAACTCTTTCTTCATAGTGTATGTCAATCCCTGATGCTTCTAAAGTTCTTGTCAACACAGTACTGGTTTTATCATAGCCCCTCACATCAGCACCTCTCGATTTGAAGTACCTCGCTAAAGCACTCATCCCGATACCACCGATACCAATAAAATAAATTTTTTGTATGTCTTGAAGCTTTATCATTGAATGGCTTTCAAAATTTCTTTAGCAATAACTATATCGGCATCTTTCAATGCCAGGGATCTGCAATTTTTTATAAAGAGCTCACGCATTTCCAAATCCTTTGCCAATTGAATACAAGTACTTGCCAATTGCAGTTTTGCATCTCCATCTCTCACAATTAATGCTGCCTCTTTATTAACCAAACTCATGGCGTTATATGTTTGATGATCTTCTGCGGCTAAAGGGAATGGTACAAATACTGCGGGCTTTGCCTGAAGACCTATTTCTGTTACAGCCATGGCTCCTGCCCTGCTCACAACTACATCAGCAGCTGCATATGCCATCTCCATTTCATTTATAAATTCACCAATCCACACATTCTTTTTTCCTTCAACTGCATTCTTATATTTTGCTGAATTATTAGTACCTGTTTGCCAAATCAATTGTAAGTGTCTTCTTTCAAATTGATCTAGGTGTTCTAAAATGGCTTCATTAATACTTTTTGCACCAAGACTTCCACCTACCACTAATATGGTGGTTAGTGTTTCACTTAAACCAAAGTATTGAATACCCTGAGATTTTGTAATGGTACTATATGCGATTTGTTTTCGAACGGGGTTACCCGTAATCAGGATTTTATTTTCAGGAAAAAATTTCTGCATTCCATCTGTTGCAACGAAAACAAGCTTTGCTTTTTTACTGAGATAAATATTTGTTTTACCTGCAAAACTGTTGCTTTCATGAATGAATGTTGGAATACCCTGAGCTTGTGCAATACGAAGTACAGGAAGTGATGAATAACCGCCTACACCCACAACTGCATCTGGTTGAAAATCTTTAAAGATTTTCTTTACTTGAAAATAACTCCTCAATAATTTAAAAGGAAGACTAATATTTTTCCATAAAGAGCCTCTGTTAAATCCTGCAATAGTGATCCCTTCAATTGCATATCCTGCCTGCGGCACTTTCTCCATTTCCATTTTTCCTCTCGCTCCTACAAAAAGAATTTCTATGCTTGCGTCTTGCGCCACCAGTGCATTTGCTATTGCGATGGCTGGAAAGATATGTCCTCCAGTTCCACCCCCTGCTATAATTATTTTCTTACTCACTGTTAGTTGTATTTACAGGGTTAGTTAATATAGGTTCCTTCCCTTCTAATTGTTCTACATTTCTTGCTACACTTAAAATCAATCCAATAGCACAACAAGTAAATAAAAATGAACTCCCCCCCATACTTACCAGTGGAAGCGTTACACCTGTAACAGGAACTAAGTTTACATTAACAGCCATATTTGCAACAGCTTGAATTACCAGTGTAAAACTTAATCCTAATGCCAAAAAAGCGCCGAAAGCATAAGGGCATCTTCTAAAAATCCGAATACATCTAAATAAGAAAAGGAGATAAATGAAAATAATAAATGCACCTCCCAACAAACCATATTCTTCAATAATGATTGAATAAATAAAATCGTTATACGCTTGAGGTAAAAAATTTCTTTGTCTACTATTTCCTGGTCCTAATCCAACTAATACCCCACCATTCGCTATGGCAATCTTTGCCTGCTGCACCTGATACGGCGATTCAGCATCTTTGGCATATATAAAATCCTGTACCCTTTTCACCCATGTTCCCATTCTGCCATAAGACTTCATCTTCTCCATATTCTCGTGCGTCTTTACCTCTTCCTTTTGTTTACCATCATAAGTGATCATAGCAATAGAAATAATCAGCGTCACTGGTATCATCGCTATTAAAATCACTAATAGTATATGTTTCACACTAACCCTACCAATAAACATCAACAATAATGAAGTGGCACCAGTTAATAAAGCATTCGATAAATTAGCCGGCATAATCAATCCACAAATAATAATTACAGGCCATAGTATCGGTAAAAATCCTTTTTTAAAATCTTTGATTACGTCCTGTTTCTTACTCAGCATTTTACTCACATACATAAATAAAGCCAGCTTCGCGAGGTCGCTGGTTTGTATGGTTTGATTGATAATAGGCAATTTGATCCACCTGCTTCCATCATTAATCTTTGCTCCAAAAAGCAACGTGTAGATTAATAATGGAATTGAAATTGCATAAAGAATAGTTGCCACCCTAGAAAAGAAAGTATAATTCACACGGTGTAAAAAATAGATCAATACAAATCCTAGTAATGAAAAAGATACCTGCTTAAATAAATAATAGCTGGTGTTCCCTTTCAAGGTTTTATAAGCAAGCGACCCAGTAGCACTGTACACTACCAATATAGAAATCAGTGATAAAAGGATAACGATACCCCAGATATATTTATCGCCGCGCGTACGCTCCACGAGCTGACCACGCATGCCATCGATGCTGGGTATTTGTGAGAAAAGTGTATCGTTTGTTTCCTTCATCTATTAATTTTGTAAGCAATTATTACAATTCCTTTACCGCTTCTTTAAATTGTATACCTCTGTCTTCATAATTTTTAAATAAATCAAAACTGGCACATGCTGGACTTAATAAAACCACATCGCCCTTAGTTGATAATTTGAATGCGGTATTCACTGCCTTCTTAGCGGAATCAGTTTCTACGATCAATGGAGCGATGTTTTTAAAAGCCTCTATGATCTTTTTATTATCCACTCCCATACAAACAATTGCCTTCACTTTATCTTTTACCAGTTCGGCCAATAACCCATAATCATTACCCTTATCAGTGCCTCCTAAGATCAGCACTGTTGGTTTATTCATACTCTCTAGAGCATACCAGGTGCTATTCACATTGGTTGCTTTACTATCGTTGATGAATTCCACACCGCGTATCATGGCTACAAACTCCATTCGGTGTTCGAGGCTATGAAAATTCTTCACAGCTTCTCTGATTTTTTCTTTGCGGATGCCGATCGTAGCGGCTGCGATTCCTGCTGCCATAGTGTTGTAGTTGTTGTGTTTGCCTTTTAATGCAAAATCATAAATACTCATGCTTACTCTTTCTTCTTGGATTCGTAGCATCATCTGATCGCCTTTGATGTAGCCGCCTTTTTTTAGTTCTTGTTTCATAGAGAATGGTAATGGGTTAGTAGGTAGTATAAGGGTTGTTAGTTTTTGTTCTATTACCGGATCGTCGGCACAATAAATGAAATAGTCATCCATCGTCTGATTTTCTATGATCCGGAATTTGCTATTGATATAGTTTTCAAATTTGTATTCGTATCTGTCTAAATGATCTTCTGTAATATTTAAAAGGATTGAAACATCCGGACGGAAAGTGATGATATCATCTAACTGAAATGAACTCAACTCAGCGATATACCAGTCTTTCGGATCCTCTGCTATCTGTTTCGCAAAACTGTATCCGATATTTCCCACCAAAGCGGCATTCAATCCTGCTGTTACACAGATATGATAAATCAAACTAGTGGTAGTACTCTTTCCATTACTTCCAGTAATTGCCACAATCTTGCTATTACCCTTGAAGCGATAAGCCAATTCTATTTCACCAATTATTTGAATTCCTTTCGCACGAATTTTTTTCACCATTTCATTCTTCTCTGGTATACCCGGACTCTTCACCACCTCATTTGCATTCATGATCAGGTCTTCCGTATGACCGCCTTCTTCAAATTCAATTCCGTTATCGGTTAATTCTTTTTTGTAGATCTCTTTGATCTTTCCTCCATCACTTACAAATACTTCATAGCCTTTCTGCTTACCCAACAAAGCAGCACCCACCCCGCTTTCGCCGGAGCCGAGGATGACTAGTCTGTGTAATTGGGTGTTATTCATATTCTAAATGATCATTTTATTTTTGAGTGCATCTACCACCCCGTCTGTTCGCTAAGCCGCTCCAGCCACCCCTCCATCGCATGCGATGGAGGGGAAACC
>JBAXHC010000054.1:0-19674 GCA_037139075.1 Bacteroidota bacterium | reverse complement strand
CTAACACTTAAAAGTACGCATAAGTTCCATTCGTTAATATGGCGGTTAATTTTTATTTTATCTGTGTGTCAACACTTTTGGAATCATCGTTTTGGGTTGGAAAGTTTGTCTACCCAAAAACGCAGGGGTGGATGGCTGGTGGGATCTACTTAGAAAACGAAGATGTTCTACTTAAAAAACGCAGACTACCATTTTAATTTGTCGAGTGGACTTACAATTTTTCCTATGTCTTTCCTGCTGACATGTGTGTAGCGCATCGTGGTTTTGATGCTGTTATGACCTAATAATTCTTGTATGATTCGAATATCAGTGCCTCCCTCCATTAAATGCGTTGCATAACTATGACGTAACATGTGAATGCTTCCCTTTTTATGTATGCCCGCTGCAAATTTTGCATTTTGTAAAATTTGTTGGGCGCTTCGCACACTATATGGGCCTCCTAGCGGGTTTTCGAAGATCCATTCTTTAGGATGATATGCCAGATAGTATTCACGCAGTGATTCTAGTAATACTTTTGATAATGGCACCATCCGATCCTTCTTTCCCTTTGCCCCATGTATATGTATCATCATCCGCTTGCTATCAATATCAACCAACTTTAAACCAATGATCTCACTAACCCTCAAACCCCCGGCATATCCTGCCATTAAAATACTTTTGTGTTTCAAATTGGTCATTCGCTGTATCATCTCCAACACCTCTTCTTCCGCCAATACCGAAGGTAACTTCCAAGGTTTTTTTGGTCGTGGTAAATCATAATATTCAATACCCCGCCCCAATAACTTTTCAAAATAAAATTTGATCGCATTAACAGTAGTATGCACTTTCGTTTCACTGCATCCCTGCTTCTCCAGCAGCCATAATAAATAGGATAAAATCTGGGGCTTGGTTAAATCTGCAATATTACGTCTGCCTAACAGTCGCAATAACTGATGAAACTCATTGCAATAATTTCGGATGGTATTGGGACTATACCCCTTCAAAATCAACAGATTTTTAAATGCTGCAAATGCCTTTAAATTCTCTTCACCTAATGGAAACTGCAAAATAATTTTTGCACTGGCACTTGTGAGCTTTTGAGCTGTAACTGGTATGATTGTTCTTCGCTGCTCTAAATATTTTTTTAATTCATCAATGTCTAATATGGCAAATCCATCAAATGCATTTTTGATCAATTCATAAGCGCTTCGGTCACAAGAAAGATACCAACTTGCTTTTTGATCGTTCCACCGAATTCCTTTGATTCTTTTCGCAATTTTATAGAGGGTATTATTTTTTTTAAATACCAGACCTATGCACTCAAACCCTTTATGAAAATAAGGTCGCAATAAAATAATAGGAAGGCTTTGCATACTGGCTTTTGAAAAACTAATATGCAAATACTACCGCATAAATGCTAGTAACTAAAATGATTTTACTTCTACCCTAGTTATTTGAATGCAACGCCATCCCATTCCCTTCAGAGTCAATGAAGAATGCCATAAACCCATTTCCTCCAATAGATGTTTTTGGCATGGTAATTTTTCCTCCGGCTTTTTCAATCCGGTCTATTACAATTTGCAAATCCGGATTGGCATTTAAGTAAATGATAGAGCCAGTTAAACTAGGAGTGTGGAATGGACTCTTTGCTAAAGCACCGGCAACTTTAGCATTCTTCGGATCAAAGGGAAACATCGCATACTTCATATCAGGCATTTCCATTTCATGCATGGTAATTTCAAAAATGGTTTCATAAAATGTTTTGGCTCTTGAAATATCAGTTGCCGGAATTTCAAACCAATTGATTGCGTTTGTGGAGGAACTCATTTTCTCGCTCATAAAAAATGGTTTTTGTTAATTATTTGTAGAAGAAATTTATAATTTTTTATTTGTAATCCATAATCTTCACCACCTGATCACAAAAATTAAATTCCTGCTCATCATTACTGCTCACCACAATTAATTTGTGCATACAGTAATTTTTAATGAGCGAATGGTATAATGCATAACCCGATGCATCAAGGTTGGTGCAGGGCTCATCTAATAATAACAGCGGCACATCAGAAAAAATAGCCTGTGCTAATTTTACCCTTTGCTTCATCCCGCTACTAAAATAACGAATCTGTTTGCCTACTGCTTTTTCTAAACCAATGATCGATAAGATCTCAGCGATTGTTACAGAAGCTATTAATGGCTTGAACTGTGTATGAAATTCTAAAAATTCCTTTGCCGTCATTTCCTCGATCAACTCCAAATAAGGAGCTGCAATGGCCAACTGTTTGTAGATCTGTTCGCCATCAATATTTTTTTCTTGCTGATCATTCCACACAATCGTTCCTTCACTCAATTGCATACTCCCTGCAATGGCTTGCAATAACGTACTCTTGCCACTTCCATTTGGTCCGGTAATCGCATAAGCTTTGCCCACGGATAATTCATAATTGCAATGGCGATAAATCCATTCGCGATTGAATCGCTTACCCGCATCGGTTAAAACGATTTTTTCCAATTTAGTGGTAGTAGCAATTATTGAATTTATATCAGCACTCATGTGAAGCAAAGAAAGGAAAGAATCAGCGCATGCCAAAAAAAACAAAGCCCCCATCGAATATCGAAAGGGGCTTCACGTATATTACCTCAAAAACTTAATCTTCGTCGTTCGCACCTTTTACAAAACGCTTGATGATACCTCTTCCGCTATCACGTATAAATGTAACAATCTCATCGCGCTCATCTGTAGCTGGCAATTCTTCCTCGATATATTCTAATGCCTGTGATGTATTAAATCCTTTATTATAAATCGTACGATATACATCCAGGATATGATTGATGCGATCTAATGGAAAACCACGCCTTTTTAAACCGATACTATTTACCCCGCCATAACTCAATGGGTTACGAACCGCTTTGATATATGGAGGTACATCTTTACTCACCAAACTCCCTCCAGCAACAAATGCGTGCTGACCAATCTGCACAAACTGATGCACGGCACTCACACCACCTACCACAGCCCAATCGCCCATAGTAACGTGTCCAGCAACCTGTACACTATTGGCAAGGATACAATGGTCTCCAATTACACAATCGTGCGCCAAGTGGGTATAAGCCATGATTAAACAATTGCTCCCCACTTTGGTCTTACCTCTATCTTCCGTTCCTCTATTGATGGTAACAAATTCGCGGATGGTAGTATTGTCTCCCACTTCAACCGTGGTTTTTTCGCCACTGAATTTTAGGTCTTGTGGAATAGCACCTAGTACAGCTCCAGGAAAAATGCGACAGTTCTTCCCAATTCGGGTTCCATCCATGATGGTTACATTACTGCCAATCCAGGTGCCTTCGCCAATCTTTACATCGCCATGTATAACGGTAAAGGGGTCGATCTTCACGTTAGGAGCAATCCTCGCATTCGGGTCGATGTAAGTGTAGGGATGCGTCATCCTTGTTTTTGGTTTTGGTGTTATAAGTGCGTCCATAGTTACTATGGACTATAAAAAAGATGCCAAATTAAAAACCGACATTACAAAAGTAGGTTTATTGGCTTTTCTTTAAGATTTATGTTCGCTTCACTACTTGTGCTACCAGATCCGCTTCAGTGGCTACTTTTCCACCTACATAAACAGTTCCCCGCATTTCGCAAATACCTCTTCTGATAGGTGCTATCAGCTCCATTTTCAATATCATCGTATCGCCTGGAACCACTTTCATCTTGAACTTACAATTGTCGATCTTCAAAAAATAAGTATCATAATTTCCTTCCGGCATGCTATTGATACAAAGAATACCACCAGTTTGCGCCAGTGCTTCAATCTGTATTACGCCAGGCATCACTGGATTTCCTGGAAAGTGACCTTGAAAGAACGACTCACTAAATGTAACATTCTTAATGCCCACAATACAAGTATCCGTTAATTCTATGATCTTGTCTACAAACAAAAACGGATGACGGTGCGGTAAAGTTTTCTCAATCTTTTCTAAGGTATAAACGGGAGGAATGGTTGGGTCGTAAACCGGTACATTCTTCACATGTTTGTTGCGCTTAATATATTGCTTGATCTTTTTTGCAAAGTCAACATTGGTGCTATGTCCAGGTCGGTTGGCAATGATTCTTGCTTTAATCGGATATCCAATCAAAGCCAAATCCCCCACTACATCCAATAGTTTATGACGCGCTGGTTCATTTGGAAAACGCAATTCCAGGTTGTTCAAATATCCTTCACTTTTTACTTCAATTTTTTCGCGTTTAAACACTTTGGCTAAACGACTCATTTCTTCATCAGTAACGGGTTTGTCAACCACCACAATCGCATTATTGATATCACCACCTTTGATCAAATCGTTATCTAACAAAGCTTCCAGTTCGTGTAAAAAACAAAAAGTTCTACAAGGTGCAATCTCAGCTTTAAAGTCGCGTATGGTTTTTAAACCGGCGTGTTGCGTACCTAAAACCGGACTATTAAAATCAATCAAAGTGGTTATTTGATAATCCATGGCTGGCAATGCAACCATTTCTACACGCTTCTCTTCGTCGTAATGATAAATGTTTTCATCAATACTATACCAGGCTTTTGCCGCTTCCTGTTCTAAAACACCTGTTTCTTCTATCAACTCAATAAAAGGAGTGGAACTTCCATCCATAATCGGAATTTCAGGTCCATTTATTTCTATCAATACATTATCAACACCCATACCTACTAAGGCAGCAAGTACGTGTTCAACTGTGCTAATTTTTGCATCTCCAATCTGTAAAGTGGTACCCCGACTGGTATCGGTTACCAAATCGCAATCGGCCTTAATGATGGGCTGATTGGGCATGTCGATTCTTTGAAATTGAATGCCAAAGCCTGGATTTGCCGGACGGAGGGTCATGTCTACCATAACGCCCGTATGCAAACCGGTTCCGCTAATGCTGATGGAACTATTAAGGGTATGTTGTTTGTCGGGATTGAAATTGCTATCCATATTATTATAATGTGTTTGTGTAACCAGCTGTATAGCCAAATTCGGCTTTACTTGCGTCGCACACTGGAACTTTTGATTATAAATGAGCCGTAAAAATACAATTAAAACTGCTTAATAGTGGTTCTTAGTCCTTCACTTTATCGGCAAGTAGTTGTTGAATTGTCTTTTCTAATTCCCGAATCCGCTTCTCCATTTCGGGTAAACTACGCGTCAATGCTTGAATGCGAAGGGAACTTGTGAATTCAAGAGCTGGTGTTCCATTGTGTGATTTGTTCGGAATTTTTATACTTTTTGTAACACCTGTCTGACCCGCAATTTTGCTTCCATCGGCAATAATGATATGACCGGCAGTACCTACCTGGCCCCCAATCATCACCCCATTTCCAACTTTAGCACTGCCACTGATACCTGCTTGGGCAGCAATTACAGTATTGCTTCCTATTTCTACATTATGCGCTACTTGTATCAGGTTATCGAGTTTGGAACCCTTATGTATGATGGTGGATCCCATCGTTGCCCGATCGATTGTTGTATTGGAACCAATTTCCACATCATCTTCAATAATCACGTTGCCAATCTGAGGGATTTTGCTGTAACTGCCATCTGCCTGAGGGGCAAAACCAAAACCATCACCACCTACAACAGTTCCTGCATGAATAATTACCCTATTCCCTAAAATACACTGATGGTAAACTTTTACCCCTGCATGTAATACCACATGATCTCCAATTACAGTTCCATCTCCAATTACAACGCCAGGATACAACTTTACGTTGTTACCAATTTTTACATGCTCTCCAATATGACAAAAAGCGGCCACAAAAATACCTTCACCCAACTTTGCAGTTTTGGCAATATAACTTGGTTCTTGAATGCCCACCAATTGTTGAGAAACGATTTCCTGATATTTCGAAAGCAATACAGCAAAGGCAGAATAAGCATCCGGAACCCGAATTAGAGTAGCTGTAACTGTTTGCTTTAATTCGAGCGAATCATTCACAATAATGATACTCGCTGTTGAATTATATAACCACTCTTCATATTTAGGATTCGATAAAAAAGCAATCTGACCAGCAGTAGCTTCTTCAATCTTTCCAAAAGCAGCAACGGCAGCAACAGGATTACCCTCTACTTTACCATTGATCATTAAAGCGATTTGAGCGGCAGTAAATTGCATACTTTATTTTTAGGGAGATCAGTTTTTGAGATGCCTTTGCTTATGTAAGCAGACAAATGTAAAATTTTTTGACAGGTGCGGAAAGCTTTTGCTGTATTAATGCATTATCGATCATCGAAATGTCTTTAATCATACCATCTTTAAACAAAATATTGATGCGTTCATCCTTCGTTTGATAAAGGGTATTACTTGCTTCACCTGTAAAACAAAGATATCGGATATCTGCGGGATCTATTTTAAATTGACGAATAGCATCCTGCTGTTTTTCTACAATAAATTGGGGATCGAATTCTTCAGCCTGAATTCTGGATCGATACAATTGACGGTTCAAAAGTCGATTGCATAATAAAGACAAGATCCTGTCTGGGTGCTTGCTCCAGACCTTTACAGCATGCATGATATCGTGGTCGTCGAGCGAACAAAATTTTTCTAATGCATCTAAATTCATCTCGCTATTAAATTCGCCAAGAAAAAAATCGAGCGCCGATTGAGTCTTTAACCCTTCATCATTGGAGTGATAGATTTCTCTTACCCTTTCTAATATTTTTACTAGCATTTTTTCAGCAGCCAAAACGGTTTTGTGCAAGTAAACCTGCCAATACATTTGTCTACGTGCAACAAGAAATTTTTCTACGCTATAAATACCTTTTTCCTCCACCATTAATTCTCCGCCATGAACTACCAGCATTTTCAAAATTCGATCGTAGCCAATAACACCTTCTGTTACACCTGAGAAAAAACTATCCCGGCTCAGGTAATCCATTCGGTCCATGTCTAGCTGACCACTTATTAACTGATGCAAAAACGGTTTAGGATATTGATTGGTAAATATTTGAATCGCTAAATCGAGCGCGCCATTCATATGGGTATTCATTTCTTGCATAATCTGCAAGGATAATTGTTCGTGATGTACACCCTGCACTAAAACCTGCTCAAGAGCATGCGAAAAGGGGCCATGTCCAATATCGTGCAACAGGATCGCTGCTTTTACGGCAACTGCTTCATCATCTGTAATTTCAACCCCTTTGTCTCTTAATTCTGAAACGGCATTACACATTAAGTGATATGCTCCTAATGAATGCAACAAACGACTATGTACTGCTCCTGGATAAACCAATTGAGCCAATGCCATTTGGTGGATCCTTCTAAGGCGTTGATAATAGGGGTGTGCAAGTATGGCAAAGATCAGGGGATGGTTGATGGTGATAAAACCATACACTGGATCATTGATTATTTTTCTTTTGGTAGACATCATGCTTTGCTAATTTATTGCATCTGCTGGCAGTGTGCAAAAATACAGATACCCGAATGAATCTTAAGGGTGAATAAATAAGCCAAAGTTAAATTGGGTGATTTCACCTTGGAACCTCTGATATAAACAGGAAAATTTGCATACTGGTATAAAAATTGTGAAGGTTTTAAGGTTCTCCAACATTTCTGATAGTTAAATTTGAATATGTCTATAGCCAAAATACTCTGGGTGGATGATGAAATCGAAAGCCTGCAATCGCAAAAATTATTTCTTGAACAGAAGGGTTATGAAGTAACTACCAAAACAAATGGCTTCGACGCTTTGGAGTATGTAAAGTCGAACTATGTAGATGTGGTTCTAATGGATGAATCCATGCCTGGTATTTCTGGATTAGAAACCCTGGCAAGGATCAAAGCCATCAATCGACAACTTCCTATTGTTTTAATTACCAAGAATGAAACAGAGAATCTGATGGATGAAGCCATCGGGAGCCAGATCAGCGATTACTTAATTAAGCCAGTGAATCCCAATCAGGTTTGGTTGAGTTTAAAAAAATTGATCGATAATAAACGCTTAGTGGCAGAAAAAACAACCACTTCCTATCAGCAGAATTTCAGAGAATTATTTATGGCGTTGAACGATAATCCCGATCATCAGCAATGGATGGATATCTACAAAAGACTGGTCCATTGGGAACTTGAAATGGAGAAGAGTGATAGTCCGGAAATGCAAGAAGTATTCAACACACAAAAGCAGGAAGCAAATACCGAGTTCTTTAAATTTATAAGTAAGAATTATGCGAGTTGGGTGAATCCAAAGAGTAGTGATTCGCCCATTATGAGCAATCATTTATTTCAGTTTAAAGTATTACCGCATGCAGAACCGGGCACTCCCTTATTTTTTATTTTAATCGATAATTTGCGTTTCGATCAGTGGAAAGCCATCGAACCCATCTTTGCAGAAAATTTTCGTATACTGGAAGAAGAATCATTTTATTCTATACTTCCAACTGCTACACAATACTGTCGCAACGCTATTTTCGCAGGAATGATGCCTTTGGAAATTGAAAAAAATTTCCCCGACAAATGGAAGAATGATGAAGAAGAAGGTGGAAAAAATTTATATGAAGAAGATTTTTTTAAAGCACAATTAAAGCGCTTAAAAAAAGAGCATTTAAAATTTAGCTATCATAAAATTGTAAATCATCAGGATGGGCAGCAATTGGTTAACAATATTCATAACCTGATGCAAAATGATATCAATGTTATTGTATACAATTTCGTAGATATGCTCAGTCATGCAAGAACAGAAATGGAAGTATTAAAGGAATTGGCTAGCGATGAAATTAGTTATCGAAGTATCACAAGAAGTTGGTTTGAACATAGTCCATTAAATCAGGCATTAAAAAAAATATCCGATAAAGGGATCAAATTAGTGTTAGCAACAGATCATGGTAGTGTAAGAGTGAATAGTCCTCATAAAGTAATTGGCGATAAACAAACCACAGCTAATTTGCGATACAAACATGGCCGAAACCTGAATTTTGAACCAAAAGATGTATTAGCTTTCAAGGATCCCAAGGAGGCTGGTCTGCCAATTCCAACCATTAATTCCAGCTTTATATTTGCCAAAGAGGATGGTTTTCTCTGTTATCCTAATAATTATAATCATTATGTGAACTATTATAGAAACACATTTCAACACGGAGGCGTGAGTTTGGAAGAAATGATTGTGCCAGTAATTAAAATGGAAAGTAAGTAGGAAACTTGATAATCATTTTCCCCCGTCTTGTGGATAAATGAAAACCTTTTAGAACAGGCACTGCGTTATTTTTGAACTTCTAAATTGCTCATCAAGAGAAAAGGTATTACATGAAGTACACACAGACTACATTGAACAAATTGGAAGATATCCTTGGGGAATCAAAATATGTGATACGTTATGAACGTGGAACTTTTCAGAGCGGATGGTGTTTATTGGAAGAACGTAAAGTGGTAGTTCTTAATAAATTTCTGAACATAGAAGGCCGCATCAATACTCTGATGGAAATTATTCCTCAACTCAATATCAATTTTGATCAACTAACTCATGAGTCGCAGAAACTCTATGATGCGGTGGTGAAAAAATCAGAAATCGTGATCGAATAAATTTATTTTAGACCCACCCATCTTCTCGTATTATGATTTAGCTTTGAGAAGTGCAAGCACCCAATTTTAAAGTTAGTTTTTTAGGTACAGGTACCAGTACAGGTATACCCATGATAGGATGTACATGTGCAGTTTGTACTTCTTCCAATTCTAAGGATAAGAGACTAAGAAGTAGCGTATTAATTCAATCAGCTAACACGGCCATTATTATTGATACTACTCCGGATTTCAGGTATCAGATGTTACGTACCAACACAACACATTTGGATGCTGTGTTGTATACACATCCGCATAAAGATCATATGGCAGGCCTCGATGACATCAGGGCTTTGAATTTTATCACACAAAAGCCAATGGATATTTATGCCAATTCTCTAACCGAGGAGGCCGTTCGAAGAGATTTTCATTATGCTTTTGCAGATACCAAATATCCCGGGGTCCCGGAATTGAATTTAATAACCATCGATGAGAGTCCGTTTATAGTAGGCGATTTGCCCGTACAGCCCATTTTAGTATATCATCATAAAATGCCTGTCTATGGATTCAGAATTGGTGATTTTACTTATATCACTGACGCGAATAGAATTGATGAAGAACAGATGGATTTGATTCGGGGTTCAAAATTATTGGTATTAAATGCCTTAAGAAAGGAAGATCATATCTCCCATTTTACCTTGCAACAGGCAGTTGATATCAGCATCGAATTGGCAGTGCCCGAAGTTTATTTTACCCATATCAGTCATCAATTGGGAAAACACGAAGAGATCAACCAAGAACTACCCCCACATATCAAATTGGCCTATGATGGCCTGCAGATTAGTTTGTAACCCCTCTAATTAAAAAGAGGAGAAATGAAAAAAATACTAAGAGACTATTTTAGTTTCAACAGCCGTGAAAGGGTATCGATCCTATTTCTTTGCTGCCTGATAGCTTTTTTTTGGATACTTCCATATTGGTATCCGACACCCCAGAAATTGCCAGAATCCCTTGGGTGGAAGGTTCAACCTGTGGATTCTGAGAATATAGTGACAAAAGCTCCAACTATACATACAGATTCTTTTCATCCTGCATTTCCTGCACCACTTTTTGTATTTAACCCGAATGATTTGCCTGCAGATGGCTGGAAAAAACTCGGTCTTAGAGATAAAACGGTGCAAACTATTTTGCATTACCGCGAAAAAGGGGGAAGATTTCGGGAACCTGCAGATTTGAAAAAGATCTGGGGTATATCCATAGCCGAAGCTAATAGACTTATACCCTTTGTTCGGATACCGGAACTTGGGAAACCAGTTTTTAAAACACCAATTGAAAGGCCTAAATCAATTCCAACATCTATCCTTATCAATCAGGCAACAGTTGCAGAATTGTTATTGATTCCAGGTTTCAGTAGGCCTTTGGCAGCCAGAATGATCAGGTATCGAGATAAATTGGGCGGATTTACGAATTTGGAACAAATAAGGAAAACTTATGGACTCAGTGATTCCTTGTATCAGTTGATGGCTCCTATTGTGGTGTTATAGTAGTTAAGATCTTTAAAATCCAATTTTGGCTGAATAGTAAAAATACTTAGTTTTGCGCTGAAAACTAACTAACGATAGTTTATTTTTCGGGAGGTTGCCCTATAACGATTGCTTGGTTGGGGCAACCTTCACCTATTTTTACCTAAGTATCTACGCTTCAATATGTTTGGGAACCTTAATATTGCTTGATTTGTACTAGATACTCTTGAATTTCATTACATAAAGTTATTTATCTTAGCAACTTAGCTATTCAGTATTGATGAGAAAAAAGTGGGTAATAATTATATGCATTCTGGTGGGGTATCCATTCCAACTATTCGCCCAGAATGGCAAACTGAACGTGCTAGACTCTGCCAAAACGGCTAAACTCGTAGATTCTCTCAATAAAGTTGCTTTTAATAGAAAATCATTTAATGTATTAGACGCATTGAACATTCTGATTCAAGCCAAAGATTATGCTGAAAAAGTAAATTATCATAAGGGCCTTACAAACGCCTACTATACGGAAGCTGGCATTTTTCAACAAAATGGGTTTAACAAAAGGGCACATTTATTGTATGAAATTGCACTTGATAATAGTCTTAAGTATGATGATTCGTTAGCAATCCCAAAGATCAATATACAAATTGCCGCCTATGAAGTACTTGGGGGAAAAGTGGATGAAGGAATTAGGCTGTACAATCAATCCATGCAATCTTGTATTAAGTATGGACAGATAACGGAAGTGGCTAATATTAAAAATAGCCTGGGTTTAATTGAAATAAAGAGGAAAAATTATCTGAAAGCAGAATCCCTTTTCAAAGAAGCTTTACAATTAAGTCAGACAAACAAATTCATTTACGGTCAGAAGAAGTCGTATTATAATCTTGGATTATTAGCCAGCGCCAAAAAAGACATAGCTACCGCCCGGTTAAATTTCAATAATTCGATGGCTTTCGATATTGAGTTGAAGGATTCTTACGGGATGTCGTTAAACCAGCTTGAACTAGCTCAATTATTATTATCAGAACATAAATTAAATGATGCCATTACGCTGGCAAAAAAAGCATACGATAACGCTCGGAAAACCAATGCCTATAGCTTGATGACAAATGCAATGGTTTTTATAAAAAACATTTATAAGTCGGAATATGATCTTGAAAATACCATTAACTGGCAGGATAGTTTGATCAATACCTTAAAACTCAAAGCAGATAATGAGGTAGATTATGCCAATAATTTTATTGCATTGGTAAAGGATAAAGAGATCCAAAAACTGAATGCAAAAACAGAAATCGAAAAAGCAAATAAACGCGTTAGTAGTCAGGTAATAATTATCATCGGAGGTACCTTTCTATTATTGATCCTTGCGATGATGGTGATATTTGCTTTTATCAGTTATCGTAAGCAAATGTTGTTGAGTAGAAGATTGTATAGGCAGAATTCTATTATTGAAGAAAATGCAGCATCGCTAGATAACCTTAACAAAGAAATTAATTCTAAGAATCTATTGTTGGAAGAGGATAATCGTACCAAAGACAAATTGCTTTCCATCATTTCTCATGATCTTAGAAATCCAATTACCAATACACAAACTATTCTTTCACTGATCAATAAAGGTGCTTTGTCACCTGATGAATCGAAAGTATTATTGGAGCAATTGGAGACACAATATATCAATACTACGGGCTTATTAGATAATCTATTGGGTTGGTTGAAGAGTCAGATTACGGGTAAGGAATTGGAAAAATCTGATATGAATATTTATGATTTGATGAATGGAATGCATTTAGAACAAAAGATTCCATTAATGCATAAACGCATCAAGTTCATTAATATCACTCATAACGATACGATAGTAAAAGCGGAGAAGGATATGATTAAGATTATTTTCAGAAACCTTATATCCAATGCGATTAAATTTACACCTTTGGATGGTAGAATTGAAATAACAAATCGAGAAGATGAACAATACCATTATGTGATGATTCGCGACTCTGGAATTGGTATGAGTGAGGATGTATTGAACAAAGTAAATGCTCAGAAATATTTTACCAGAACAGGAACCTTACAAGAGAAAGGAAGTGGGTTCGGTTTAATTCTATGCCGCGATTTATTACAAAAACAGGGCGGAAATCTTTTGATAACTAGTGCTAAGGGTGAGGGCAGTGTATTTACTGTACAACTGCCCAAGGCAAGTTAATTTTAGTCTTCTTTGTTACCAGTAGAAAAAATCTGATCTACAGCGCCACCTAACATAGGAAATTTCTCTTTTACAAATGCTGCAATTGTTGCAACTGCTTGCTGGGCTTGTGCTGCATCTAATCCTGCTTCTTTAGTAAGGCGTTCAATTAATTCGTTCATATAAACAGTTTTGAGTTTTGTTATGAATTGCAAGATACTATAGGGGCATAAAAAAACAGTGAGAACTTATGCCCACTGTTTAATATTAAATTGTTATGACTAAGCTACTTTTAAAGTGCTCAATTTGCTTTTGCTGAACATGCCCTCTGCATAATCTAAAGTAACCACTAATTCCTTAGTATCTGTTCCTGGAAGTTCAAACATTGCATCGGTTAAAATACTTTCACAGATACTTCTTAGACCTCTTGCACCTAATTTATATTCCAGTGCTTTATCAACCATAAAATCTAGCACAGGTTCTTCAATCACTAATTTGATTTCTTCTAATTCAAAGAGTCTGGTAAATTGTTTGATCAACGCATTTTTAGGTTGAGTAAGAATGCTTCTTAAAGTTTCTTTATCCAGTGGATTCAAATGTGTTACAACTGGTAATCGACCTAATAATTCTGGAATCAAACCAAAGCTTTTTAGGTCAGTAGCATTGATGAACTGCAATAAATTTTTGCGCTGGTGTTCTTGTTCATCTTTATTTACACTAAAGCCAATAGCATTCGTATTAATTCTTCTTGCAATTACTTTATCAATTCCGTCAAATGCACCTCCGCAGATAAAAAGAATATTCTTGGTATCAACTTTGATCATTTTTTGTTCCGGATGTTTTCTGCCTCCCTGCGGGGGAACCAATACTTCCGTGCCTTCCAACATTTTCAGTAAACCCTGTTGAACACCTTCTCCACTTACATCTCTGGTGATGGAAGGATTGTCTCCTTTTCTTGCAATCTTATCAATCTCATCTACATAAACAATAC
Source organism: Bacteroidota bacterium (assembly GCA_037139075.1). GTDB lineage: Bacteria > Bacteroidota > Bacteroidia > Chitinophagales > Chitinophagaceae > Sediminibacterium. The sequence goes on along the minus strand of JBAXHC010000054.1, from coordinate 5,482 downwards.
CTCTTTCTGCAGATGTAACATCATAATTACAATTCTGCAATAAACGGGTAAGCATACTTTCTACATCCTCACCTACATAACCAGCTTCTGTAAATACGGTGGCATCTACAATGGCAAATGGTACATTCAATAAACGAGCGATCGACTTAGCCAGTAATGTTTTACCAGTACCCGTTTCGCCCACCATGATGATATTGCTTTTTTCAATTTCAATATCGTCGGCTTGTTTTTTCTGAACAATTCTTTTGAAGTGATTATAAACAGCCACAGACAAAACTTTTTTAGCATCGTCCTGACCAATCACATATTCATCCAGGAATTTTTTAATTTCAGCCGGTCTGCGTACACTTAATTTAAAAGTTGAATTTGCAGCGTTGGGATCATTTTTTAGATTCAGCTCCTGCACAATTATTTCCTGTGCATGCTCAACGCAATTTTCACAGATATGCCCTTCCTGCCCTGCTATCAGAATCTTCACCTCTTCGCGGCTTCTACCACAAAAGGAGCAGTGTAATTGAGCTTGTTTAGCCATAATAAAATTTTATTCCCTCCCATCATAAACGATTTGAAACATCATTTAGTTGCCAGGGAATGGTCAAAGGTAGTACAGTTCCTGCTTTTCGAGGAATAAGTACACCTAAATCTTCCATAAAATGCTTTTAGATCTTGCTAAGAACCTGATCTACAATGCCATAAGCAACTGCTTCGTCGGCATCCATCCAGTAGTCGCGATCAAAATCTGCCATAATTTGATCCATCGTTTTTCCGCAATTATCAGCTAGAATCTTAGCTCCCAATTCTTTGGTTTTGCGAATCTGGGTTGCCTGTATCTCAATATCAGCCGAGGTAGCTTGCATATAGCCTCCCAGACTTGGCTGGTGGATCATCACTTCGCCATGCGGATATATAAAACGTTTGCCCTTGGTTCCTGCACTTAAAAGAATAGATCCCATACTTGCTGCTAAGCCCATACAAATGGTGCTTACCGGGCTCGAAATCATTTTCATAGTATCGTATATCACCATTCCGCTAGTTACTACACCACCTGGACTATTGATATATAATTTGATTTCTTCGCCGGGAATATCGGAATCAAGTAATAACAATTTGCTTACGATATCGCGGGCTGATTTATCATCCACTACACCCCATAAATACACTGCTCTTTTTTCAAAAAACAGTTTCTCCATTTTCTTCATCATAAATCCACCCATTGGTTCCTGCTTTTCTTCTTTTGGCTCATTTTCTTCTTCGTCGTCCATCCGGTATGGGTTCACAATATATTTCTGATCGATCATATAAATAGTTTTATGCTAGTTCTTAATTAGTCTTTTTTTACTTTTCTTGGATTGGTTAATAATACCTCATCAACTAGTCCGTATTCCTTTGCCTCAATGGCTTTCATCCAAAAATCTCGATCGCAATCTGCAGCTACTATCTCAATAGATTTATTGGTATGTTCTGCAATTACCTCGTACAATTCAATTTTCAATTTTTTGATTTCACGTGCCGTGATTTCAATATCGGTTGCTTGACCACCAATTGCGCCGCTTGGTTGGTGAAGCATTATGCGACTATGTTTTAAAGCCGTTCTTTTACCTTGAACACCTGCACAAAGTAAAACAGCGCCCATACTTGCAGCGATACCGGTACAAATGGTCGCAACATCAGGACTAATAAACTGCATGGTATCATAAATACCCAATCCTGCATAAACGCTTCCACCCGGGCTATTGATATACATTTGAATATCGCGTGTACGATCTACGCTTTCTAAAAATAGTAATTGAGCGGTAACGATATTGGCAACATAATCGTTGATGCCTTCGCCCAAAAAAATGATACGGTCCATCATCAACCTACTAAATACATCCATACTCGCCACATTCATCGGACGTTCCTCTATAATATAAGGAGTAAGATTAGTAATTCCATGTTGCTGATAATTATGAAGAGTAGCACTGCTGATGCCTCTATGTTTTACCGCGTATTGTTCAAATTCTTTTCCAAGATTCATCCGTATAATTTTAGTTGTTATTAATTTGGTCGGATGCAACGCCCTTAATCATCCTTGTCCTAGAATTAAATTTTTTTAAAGGGCGTGTCATTTACTATGATTTTCGCTTTGAAGATAAGTGTTTTGCCTTTTCTGAATAGGTGAATATTCAAATACTGTGCAAAGATTTTTTTGCCGACAATCAGTCAGTTGTTTTATACCCTGATTTAGCCATAAAAAAGAGGCTGTCTCAAACGAGCAGCCTCTTTTTTATAATATTTTGAATTTTTACTTTTGATTTTTCACTTTCTAATGATGGTGGTGGTGCAATTTTTCAGCAAAAGCCTCCATTGTAATGGCTTCATCTGTTGCAATTACCTGGCCTTCTAAACTGGTAAACAGTTTATCGGCGCTAATGCGGTGGTAGCTATCCTCTACAAATTTTTTGTCCTGCATCATTCGGTTAGCATAATCATCTACCCATTGTTGGTTATCACCCAAAGCACCTAACTGGCCGCCCATGTAGCTGAATAGTTGCATTTTAGCAAAATCACGGATATCATCAGGCAATACTTCCACATGGTTATCAGTAATCAGCTTGCTGCTAATAAGGGTCCATTTTAACTGATCTACAAAAGTTGGATAGTCTGCTTCTGCCTCTTCGACAGTTTTAGGTTTATCACCGCCTACTTGTAACCAACGCTTCAGGAAGTCTTCAGGGAATTCCATCTTGGTATGATCGATCAAGTGATGATATATTTGGTCGTGTATTTGATTGCGTGTTTGTTGAGCAAAATGAGTTTCAATTTCGGCTTTTACTGCAGCACGGAAATCTTCTTCAGAACCAACTTCGTTATTAGGGTATACGGTGGCAAAGAAAGTAGCATCTAATGCAGCTTTCTCTACAAAACCGATTTTAGTAATGGTCATTTTAAAAGTCTTGTCGGCAGAACCAGCTTCGTCTTTGTTTAAACCCAAATCGGCCAATACTACTTCTCTTTCTTTGTCTTCGAAAGCAGAAGCCAAATGAACATCAATCACATCATCGATCTTCTTGCCAATCAGTTGTGGCCTAAATTCTGCTGCAAAATATTTAACCAACAGGCTATTCGCTTTGTTGATACCACCTTCTACCATATTGCCAGCGGCATCCAGCTCTGTGAATGTTACATTCAATACATGGTCTTCGCTTGAAGCAGTTTCAGGCTCCGTCATGTTACCATTGCGGGTTTGAAGTCTTTCAATTTCTTCATTCACCATTTCATCCGTAACTATCACATTGTATTTAATAACATTAATTTTAGTTGCATCTACTTCAAATTCTGGTTTTAAGCCAATTTCAAAAGCAAAATCAACATCGCCAGGATTATTCATATCCAATTTGCTGCCCTCATTCTCTAAAGGAATCGGTTGTGCAAAAATGTCTAGCTTTTCTTCGTTCAGGTATTTGTTCATTTCACTTTCCACAGTCTTCAAAACTTCGTCTTGAAAAACACCTTGTCCGTGCATTTTCTTAACCATACCAACAGGTACCATCCCTTTACGGAAACCCGGGATATTGGCTGTTTTGGCATATTGTTTTAAATTTTTTTCAAAATTGCCATAATAGTCTTCCTTGCTCAGCTTCACTGTAAGTTTGTCGTTCAGCAAGCCAATATTCTCGCGGGTGATAGTTGCCATTGTTATTTTTTTGTTTTCTTAAAAATTTGGGTGGCAAAGGTAAGGGATTGCCTGAAATGCTAATCATAGATTCTTTAAAGACACTTAGGTCCTAAAAACAATAAAGCCCACCGAAGTGAGCTTTATGTAACTAATTGATTATCAGTTTGTGCGGATGGAGGGGGTCGAACCCACACGCCTCGCGGCGCTAGATCCTAAGTCTAGTGCGTCTGCCAATTTCGCCACATCCGCTTCCATTCAAAACCAGAAAATTACTTAGGATACTTTCTGACAGAGCGCAAAAGTAGGGGATTTGATAATAAAATACAATGCAGATTAGTGTCAATTCTAAAAATCTATCAAAATTGTTGTTTTTCAACTGCTTATAAAAGGATGATTTCGCATTAGTGGGGTGGATTATACTATGTTAATTGAAATGTAAAACTGACAATTATCATTTATTGCTCTGATTAGAATCATAAAAAACGGTGACACACATCATTTTAAGGTTTACTCAATGTTGCGACATTTGTGTAAGAAAATTGATAGTTAATCATCAACAATCGAAACATCACCAAAAAACCAATTTTATGAATAAGCGTACAAAAGACAATTTTAAAAAGCTAGGCCTTATCGCTTTTAGTCTTATTTTAAGTATCGGTGCATTTGCACAAGCAAAATATAGTTCTAAAACTTTATCACTTACCGTTAGCGGCACATCTACACTTCACGATTGGGATATGAAATCTTCAGTTGGAACATTTGAAGGAAACTTTACTTTAAATGCAGCTGGTGCTCTTACAGCAGTTAATGGACTTAGTTTTTCAACAAAAGCAGAAAGTTTAAAAAGCGGCCATGATGCAATGGACAAAAACGCTTACAAAGCTTTGAAAAGTGATAAGAATGCTGTGATCACTTTTACTTCTAATACTGCTACAATTACCAATTTAGATGTATCAGATTATTCAGTTAAATCAGCTGGAAAATTAACCATTGCTGGTACCACTTTAGATGCAGAAATCGTTGCTACTTGTAAAGTAAATGCTGATAAGTCAATAACTGTAATGGGATCTAAAAAGATCAGCATGAAAGAATTCGGTATGGCTCCCCCAACTTTTATGATGGGTACCATTAAAACAGGTAACGATGTTACTTTAAAGTTCGACATGAAACTTAATAAATAATCCAATTTTTCCTAAACAACAACACTATTTTAACCAAACTTAATTTTATGAAATTTCAATTTAAAAAATTAGCCTTAGTTGCATTAGCTGCAATTCCTCTGACCTTACTTGCACAGCAACCAAAAATTTCAAACTTCCGTCCTTACGATCAAACAGGGATCAATCAATTTGAAACTTCTAAAGCAGATACAGTTCCTTTTACTGGCTTAAAAGTTAGATGGGGTGCAGGTTTTACTCAACAGTTCCAAAATTTAAAACACGAGAATCCAGGTGCTATTAATAATACAGGTGCAGGTGCAAACCGCTTGTATCCTTTGCAAAATGGATTTATGACAGCTCAAGCTAACTTGTTCATGGATGTTCAATTAGCAGATGGTATTAAATTAAACGTTACTAGTTATTTATCTGCACGTCACCACAATGAAACTTGGGTGAAAGGTGGATATATTCAATTCGATAAAGTTCCATTTAAAGGACAATTCTGGGATGATTTGATGAAAATTGCAACCGTAAAAATTGGTCACTTCGAAGTGAACTATGGTGATCAACACTTCCGCAGATCAGATGGTGGTCAAACTTTATACAATCCATTCATGGACAACTATATTATGGATGAATTCGCAACTGAAATCGGTGGTGAAGT
>JBAXHC010000053.1:0-19794 GCA_037139075.1 Bacteroidota bacterium | reverse complement strand
CTTTACTTTTTTTTGCATGCAAACACTATTTGCAACATTTATATATTGTCCATAATTAGGAATTATTTGAAAGCCGATCTTTTGATAAAGTTGAATGGCCTCGGGTTGATTTTTTCCTGTTTCAAGAATACAGCTTTCAAATCCTAATTCTTTAGCCCATGATTCTAAGTTTTTTACTACAATTTGTGCAAAACCTTGTCTACGAAAACTGGGAAGTACAAACATCCTTTTAATTTCCATTTCTCCTAAAGAGAATTCGCGTATGGCACCACATGCGATAGCAGTATTATTCTGATAAACTAGAATTACATATTTGATTTTATCAGTCTTATTAAACTGAGCATAAAAAGCATGTTCCGCTCCATCCCTGATGGCAAGGTCGGCATCCAGAAGTGCTACTAAGGATTGAAAATCTGAATTATTAGAATCCGTTTTGACTATTTGAATCATATTAAAATCTTATTATTTTTTTGATCGGCTACATTGAGCTAAAACTATTTCTGTTTTGAAAATTTGCTTAACTTCAATTACAACTCATCAATATGTCATTCGAAGTTTTTGTAGACCATCGCCAAAATTCTCCTGTAATAACACTGAAGGATCACCAAAATCAAACTACTGCTGAAATTTACGCATTTGGAGGAATACTAAATGCATTTAGCCTTAACATTGATGAAAAAAATCAGAACCTGGTAGCTGGTTTTGATTCGGTATCTGATGCAAAAGAAAATATTACAAATGGATTTAAAAGTGCCAAACTTTCTCCCTTTGTTTGCAGAATGGGGTTTGGTAAATATAATTGGGAGGAAGAACCTTTTCAAATCGAAAAATGGTTCCTTGGAAAGCATGCTATTCATGGAATTATTTATGATGCTGTATATCAAATACAAACCACTAAGGCAGATGAAAATAGTGCTAGTGTAGAACTTTATTATTCCTATCCTGGAAACGAAAAGGGATACCCCTTTCCATACCTGATTCAACTTTTATGGAAACTGGAAAAAGGAAATAAACTTTCAGTAACAACTACAATTACCAATGCTAGTGTTGTAGCAATTCCTATATCTGATGGTTGGCATCCTTATTTTACATTGGGTGATTCTGTAAATAATTATAATTTACAAATTGATACAACACAACAAGTAGAATTTGATACTGATCTTATACCAACCGGAAAACTAATTAAAGATGAGCGATTTATAAAAGGCCAATTATTGAATGGACTATTTCTTGATAATTGTTTTTTATTGGACAAAACTATTAAACATCCAAAATGTGTTCTAAGCAATAAAAAAATACAACTCATTATTGAACCTACCATCAATTATCCTTACATGCAATTCTATACTCCAGATGATAGGGAAAAAATTGCTATTGAAAATTTAAGTTCTGCCCCGGATGCATTTAATAATAAAATGGGGCTCCATAAATTGGAACCCCAGGATACTATTAATTTCAGTACTTCCTATACTGCGGCAATACTTTAAATTATAATTTTTCAACTGCTATCATACTGATCTCTACATTAACACCTCTTGGTAAACCCTTTACTGCAACAGTTTCACGTGCTGGAAAATCGCCGGTAAAGTAGGTGCCATATACTGCATTCACTTGTGCAAACAAACTCATATCACTTAAGAAAATAGTAGTCTTTACAATATGCTCAAAGCTGATTTTGGCTTCATCCAAAACAGCTTGAATATTTTTCATGACCTGATGTGTTTCGGCTTCTAAACTACTTAATTCGAGCTCACCAGTAGCAGGAACAAATGCAACCTGACCGCTTAAAAATACCATCCCATTTGCGCGTACGGCCTGACTATACGGGCCAATAGGAGAAGGTGCTTTATCTGTGTTAATGACTTGTTTTGGCATATATTTTATTTTGGATGGCAATTTGCTGCATTTCCTTCAAGCTACCAACCTAAATTTGCTAACTAATAAAAACAAATGCAGATTGTTGTAAAAGCAAACACAGAACAGAAAACTACCCTTCAGGCAATGCAGTGGGTAGATAACCTGCAATTTATATGGGTAGAAGATAGCAATTACCCTGCTGATGCTAGTGCTTACTTCGATTTTTGCTTTGAGGAAGAAGGCTGGGCCTTTGAGAACATAAATTCTATCCCTGTTTTCGTAAACGCTGTTCTTAAAACTTCAAATGATTTACCTGGAAATGCTATTCGGATGAATGCCTGGAGCAGCTTTTTAAACAGGCCGATATGGGAAATAGCTTCTTCTAATGATATGCTCAATCAAAGTGCCCTATTAATTCTTGAAAAATTAGGAAGAAAAGGGATCTTGGTTCCCGATGAACCGGGGTTAATAGCAGTTAGAATCATTTCCATGATTATTAACGAAGCTTACTTTGCATTAGAAGAAGAAGTAAGCTCAAAAAAAGAGATCGATATTGCAATGAAATTGGGAACTAATTATCCTTTTGGTCCCTTTGAATGGGCTGGTATAATTGGACTTTCAAAGATTGCTTCACTTTTGCAAATACTATATTTAAAAGACGAACGATACGCAACAGCTCCTGCACTTTTACAGGAATTGGCTTTTCAAAATACTACCAATTGAAACTAAAAAATGGGGCTAATCTTACAAATTGATACCGCAACAGAACACGCTAGTATTTGCCTTAGCAGTAATGGTATTTCTTTATTGTCTAAAGTAAGTACTGACCAGAAAAACCATGGCTCTTTTTTGCAACCAGCAATACTTGAACTGATGGCAGAATATGGACAACAATTATCTGACTTAGATGCCATTGCTGTTTCTGAAGGACCAGGCTCTTATACGGGTTTAAGGGTAGGGCTTGCTTCTGCAAAAGGGCTCTGCTATGCCCTACAAAAGCCATTAATTATGATTAACACTTTGAAGATAATTGCGGTATCTGCCATAAAATCAATTGGGGAATCTCAAAATGCTCATTTGTATGTTCCTATGATTGATGCAAGAAGAATGGAAGTTTTTACAGCTACATATGACAGTAACCTAAATACAGTTTCGGCACCTAATGCAAAAGTCTTAGACGAAAGCTCTTTTCAATCCATTTTGAACGAAAAGTCAATTGTTTTTAGTGGTTCAGGAACTATTAAATTTAATTCCATATGTCATCATCCGAATGCATTATTTACAAATGTGCAACATCAGTCGGAAGACATGAGTGAATTGGCATTCAATGCTTTAGAAAAAAAAGACTTCGCTAATTTGGCTTATTCTGAGCCCTACTATTTAAAGTCATTCTATTCGCCTCCGCAAAAAAAATGACCTAATTCTTACATATATTGGCAATTTATTTAATTTAAAAACCTTAATTTTGTCTAAGATTTTAATCAAATTATTTCATCATTCTTAACCATTAAACTCCCCCCCATGAGTCAAACAATGCAGTCAGTAGTCTTAAATGCCAGCAAGGCAGCTCTTAAAGTTGATTTTATTCATACTAAGAAAGCGGCACTGATTTTACGCTCTATTAACCACAAGCTTCGTCAGCAGATTATTAAATTACTCGATGAGCAGCAAAAAATGACTGTAACCGAGATTTATGTAAAATTGCGATTAGAACAATCTGTGGCATCTCAACATTTGGCAATCTTAAGAAGAGCAGGAATTGTTGCTACCTCAAGAGATGGAAAATTCATCTATTATTCTGTGAACTATACACGTTTGGCAGAAGTAGTAGCTTTCGTTGAAACACTGGTAGGTTAATTCCTACCTTTTACCCCTATTTATTTACTTATACTGACTTTCTGGCCATTTCTCTTTGTGGCTTGAAGCTTGCTATTATCTTTGCTTAAAATAAATTAAATGTTCGTAGAGCAATTATATACAGGTTGTTTAAGTGAATCTGCTTATTACATCGAGAGTGAAGGTGAAGCGGCAGTTATTGATCCACTTCGAGATATTGAAGAATACTTGCATTTGGCTGAAAGAAGAAATGCCAAGATCAAATATATTTTCGAAACTCATTTTCATGCAGATTTTGTAAGTGGTCATTTAGATCTTGCAACCGCAACCGGTGCTACCATTATTTATGGACCAGGCACGGTTACAAACTTACCTGTTCAAATTGCAAAGGATGGTGAAAGATTTGCAATTGGTAAAATTCAAATAGAAGTGTTGCATACACCTGGTCATACTTTAGAAAGTAGTTGTTATTTATTGAAAGATGAACAAGACAAAGACTACGCTATTTTTACAGGTGATACTTTATTTGTAGGCGATGTTGGACGTCCTGATCTTGCACAAAAGGCGAATGAAATTACAATGGAAGACCTAGCAGGAATGTTATATGAAAGCCTTCAATCTAAAATTGTTCCTTTAGCTGATGATGTTTTAGTATACCCAGGACATGGTGCAGGTAGTAGTTGTGGAAAGAGCTTAGGACCTGAAACATTTAGCACCATCGGTGAACAGAAAACTGGCAACTACGCATTACAACAACCCGATAAAGCTACATTTATAAAAGCGGTAACAGAAGGCTTAGAAGCCCCTCCTAGTTATTTTCCTATCAATGCCAAAATAAATAAAGAGGGTTATAAAAATATCAATGCTGTTATAGAAAAAGGAATGAAAGCTTTGTCTATTGAAGAATTCAAGAATAAAATGAAAGATGATAAGACATTCATTTTAGACACACGTATTTCTACAGTTTTTACAGAAGGTTTTATTCCAAGTTCCATTAGTATCGGCTTAGAAGGAAGATTTGCAGAATGGGCAGGCAACCTACTTCCCTTTGATCAAACCATTTTATTAGTAACTGAGCCAGGGAAGGAAAAAGAATCTATTGTTCGGCTGGCGCGTGTAGGCTTTGAAAAATTTGATGGCTATTTAAATGGTGGTTATCCAGCATGGGTTGCTGCGGGCGAAAAACATGATATGATCATTGATGTAGAAGCAGATGAATTAGCAATGGATATCCCATTCGATCCAAATTTGGTGGTTATTGATGTGAGAAAAGAAACGGAATATGCAGAAGGACATGTAAGTGTTGCACTTAATATTCCTTTAAATGATCTTATTGATCCGGCAAGTATGGCTAACCTCGAAGACACACATAATATGTATGTTCATTGTGCTGGTGGCTATCGAAGTGTAATAGCTTTATCACTTTTAAAAAGGCAGGGATTCAATAATTTAAGAAATGTAATAGGAGGTTTTGGCCAAATTAAATTACTTGAAGATAAAATTGAAATTGTAAAATCAGAACCCATAATAACAACATAAAAAAGACCCGAATGAATATCATTCGGGTCTTTTTTATTTGACTAGTAAATGCCCATGTTTTTCTGGATCAAATCCCCATTTCCAACGTCTGTGACTCCATAAATAATTTGCTGGTGTTTTACGAACAGCTCGCTCCACATGTTGTGCAAAAATCTGAGTCAACTCCCCCTGTTTATAATCATTAGGTGTAGTTGTGATGAGTTCCAAATCTACCCTGTAGAAACCTCGTTTTACTTTATAAAAATGACCAAATAAAATAGCAGTATTTTTTTCTCTGGCGCCTTTTTCCGGACCAACTACAAATGGCGTTAACCTTCCAAAGAAATTTACCCAATGGGCTTTGAACTCACTGGGAGGATTTTGATCTGCTGCCAAACCCATGGCATATCTATCTTCTACATAATCACTGAAATTATTTTTGAAATCTGAAGCAGGGATTAAAATAGTTCCATTTTTTTGTCGCATATGCAACATGATTCGATCCATTATTTTATTACTGAGTGGCTGATACACACCAATAAATGGATAACGACTTACTAAGCCAATATATAAATTCAGTATTTCCCAGTTAAAAAAATGACCGCATTCTAATTGCACATTTTGACCACTATCATATAAATCATTCAAGACTTCAAAGTTGCTTGAAAATCTTCTTTGTAACTCTTTATTAGAAATCGAAAACATTTTTATGGTCTCGAAAATCATATCAATAAAATTATGATAGAAATCCTTAGCGATACGAATGCGCTCTGCTTCCGTTTTTTCAGGAAATGCAATAGCTAGGTTTTTCATTACAATTTCTTTTCTATATCCGAAACCATAATAAACTAATGCATAAAAGGCATCTGCAATTAAAAACATGATCCTCCATGGGATAAGTGACAAAAGATAAAAGAAACCATAAGAAATATAATACATCGCAAATGCTTAACAACTTATAAAATGATATTCTGCAATAATTCGCTTTTGTGTTGATGGTCTGTATTGTAATGTAGTCCTCTACTTTCTTTTCTAAATTGTGCGCCTTTTACAATTAAATAACCCACAGTAATCAGGTTTCTTAATTCTGAAAGTTGAGGAGATACTTTTGTTGAACGATACAATTCTTCTGTTTCTGTAAATAATAGATCCAATCTTTTCATAGCCCGCTCTAAACGCACATCTGTACGAACAATCCCTACATAGTCACTCATGATTTGAGTAAGTTCTTTCTGACTTTGTGTAATTAAAATCATTTCTCTAGGATCACTAGTGCCAGTAGCTTTCCAATCGGGTATCCGATATTCAAATGCAATTTGATTAACGAATTTGCAACTATCAATAAAACTTCTGTGAGAGAATACGATAGCTTCTAGCAAACTATTACTCGCCAAGCGATTAGCACCATGCAAACCAGTACTTGCACACTCTCCACAAGCATATAAATTTTGAATAGAGGTTCTGCCCCACTCATCAGTTTTAACGCCTCCACAGCTATAATGAGCTGCAGGAGCAACAGGTATCATATGCTGCATAGGATCAATACCAAGACTGAGACATTTCTCGTAGATATTTGGGAAATGGTGGATAAACTTTTCTTTATCCATATGCTTACAATCTAAGTACACATGTTCAGTTCCAGTTCTCTTCATCTCATTATCAATTGCTCTTGCCACAATATCGCGAGGAGCAAGGTCTCTGCGTTCATCATATCGCTCCATGAATGCTTCACCAGATTTATTTCTCAATATTCCTCCATCACCTCTTACCGCCTCAGTAATTAGAAAAGAAGGAGAAACACCAGGCTCATATAATGCAGTTGGATGGAACTGAATAAATTCCATGTTCTCAATTTTACCTTTCGCGCGATAAACCATGGCAATACCATCGCCAGTTGCAATTTTAGGATTCGTGGTAGTGCGATAAGCTTGACCACAGCCTCCGGAGGCAAGCACCGTTATTTTTGATAAAATCTTTCCTATCTGATTGGTATGTTTATTTAAAACATACACTCCAAAACAAGTAATATCAAGCGTTGATTTTGTAACAAGAAAACCGAGGTGGTGTTGGGTAATAATGTCTACAACAAAGCAGTGATTAATCAATTCGATATTAGGTAATGATCCTAGTCGATCAAGTAAAGCCCGTTCCATTTCCTTTCCAGTAACATCCTTGTGATGTAAAATTCTATTTTCACTATGTCCACCCTCTTTACCCAAACTATATTTGCCCTTTGAATCCTTATCAAACTCTGCACCGTATTCAATAATCTCTCTGATTCTTTCCGGTCCTTCCTTAACAACAATTTCAACAACCGATTGATTGCATAAACCATCTCCTGCAATCAAAGTATCTTCAATATGTTTGTCGTAACTATCTTTTTTTTCATCCCACACTCCTGCTATCCCACCTTGAGCATATTTGGTATTTGTTTCATCAGCATCCGTTTTAGTGATGATGGTGATTTTTTTTTCAGGCATCTTCTCTGCTACTTTTAAAGCATAGGTCAAGCCTGCAATCCCCGACCCTATAACTAGGAAATCTGTTTCCATGAGTACAAATTCAATTTAAAAAAATTATTCCGGATCAATCCAAGCGCCGCTATCTTTTAACAGCTGAATCAATTCATTAACGGCGATGCTACTATCAATATTTTTTTTCATTATTTCTTTGCTTTTATACAAAGTTATTTTTCCTACTCCACTTCCCACATATCCAAAGTCGGCATCAGCCATTTCTCCAGGTCCATTTACGATACATCCCATAATTGCAATCTTAACGCCCTTCAAATGATTCGTTACACTGCGGATACGTGCAGTAGTTTCCTGTAAATCAAAAAGCGTTCTGCCACAACTGGGACAGGATATATATTCGGTTTTTGAAATCCTGGTTCTAGTTGCTTGCAATATGCTGAAAGCAGTACTATTACAAAACTGTTCTGCACTTAGATTATTTAAATAATTTCTTCCAGATGCATTATTTACTAATGCTGTATGATAAGAAGTTGAACTTAAGCCTAAACAAATTCCATCTCCAAAACCATCTAAAAATAAAGCCCCTGTTTCTGTTGAAAAATGAATCAGGTGTTCATCGGCCGTATTCCAATGGCTATCTGTTATTAATATAACAGGATTTTTGATACTTCTGCTGTTCAATTCCATGAACATCCTTCTCACAGAAGGCATGGCCTGTTTATTTGTACTACTTAGGCATAGTACTACATTTTTTTTATTGGCTATCTCATCAAGATAAGTATAATCGTTAATGGTAGTATTATCAGAATAACAATCTACCATTACGAAATTCATTTCGGAATTTATGGTTTCCGACTCAATAAAACCAGCTGCATCAAATATGGGAAAATATTTTTCAGGTTCTTTTGCTTCTTGTGCAGCAACAGGATAACAAATAACTTTTAATGTTCCTGGCAAGTTAAAATTTAATATTTGGTGTCCTGTAAAAATATAATCAGCAGCAGTGTCAGCAATATTCCATTTATCAATTGCTTCATTATAATGATACCCAATTGCAGATAAATCTGAAGCATTAATGGTTTGCATTTTACTCAAATCCGCCACAACAACTGGAACTTGTTTACCACCGATATTATTTACCATGAAACTTTCTCTTCGAGAATAATGAAATGGATCATAGTTAGGTATTACAATTGGCGGAATGGCATTATTTGCCGCTGTTTTATTAATAGATGTATATCGTTTTACCAAGTCTCTACAAATGGGAATTTCAAATTCGGGGTCTTCCGTCAAGCTTACCCTAACAGTATCGCCTATCCCGTCTTCTAATAAAGTACCAATACCTGCAGCACTTTTAACGCGTCCATCCTCACCATCTCCAGCTTCAGTAACCCCTAAGTGCAAAGGATAACATTCGCCAAATTCTGCATCCATTTGTTGAATTAATAATCGATAGGCTTGCACCATTACTTGCGGGTTTGATGCTTTCATGCTCAATACAATATTGTGAAAGGTTTCATCCCTAGCAATTCGCAAAAACTCCATCGCGCTTTCTACCATTCCCATGGGTGTATCACCATATCTACTCATGATACGATCGCTCAATGAACCATGATTAGTGCCGATTCTCATCGCTGTTCCATATTCTCTGCAGATTTTTACAAGCGGGGAAAATCGTTCACGAATTCGATCAATTTCTTCTGCGTACTCGATATCCGTATAATCAATTTGTTCAAATTTTTTCTTGTCAACATAATTACCTGGATTAACCCGAACCTTCTCAATAATTCTTGCTGCAATTTCTGCTGCATTAGGAGTGAAATGTATGTCGGCAATTAATGGGGTATTATATCCTCTCTTTCTTAATTCATTTTTAATATTCAATAAGTTTTCAGCCTCGTTTCTACTAGGTGCAGTGATCCTTACTAATTCAGCACCTGCTTCAATACAACGAATGGACTGTTCTACCGTAGCTATTGTGTTCATAGTATCGGTAGTTGTCATGGTTTGCAACCTAATGGGATTGAAATTTCCCAAAGAAAGGTGGCCCACTTTCACTTCTCGGGTGGCCAAACGTGCTATTTGTGTTAGCGAATTACAATACAATTGCATAGTTGAAATATGTGTTACAAATCTAACAGTTAATTACTAGAAAGGTTCTAAAACAAAGCCGGCAGTTCACACTGCCGGCTTAAAATTCTTATCCATAATTATCTTTTCCCTTCTAAAAATCCTTGCTGTTTCAAAATGGATTTTAATAGGTCTAAACGAAATGACATAATATTTGCCTCAGGCTTGCCATCCATATTCATGACAAAGAAATAAGGGTGACGGTTTTCCTCTACCCAACCCACGATCCAACAAAGTGTTCGGCCATTTTCCAGTGTTCCTGTTCCGGTTTTATATGCTAGCTGATAATTGGCATTTGCTTCCTGAACCATTACTTTCTTAACAATTTCTTGCGTACGTTTCTGAAAAGGAAGTTGATTAAAATAGAGTTTTTTTACAAACCCCATCTCTTCATCAGCAGTGATTTTTAAAGTATTATTTAACCAAAAAACGTCAACTGGCGACACGATTTTTTTGTTGCCATACTTCAAACTATCTAACCAAAATTGCATGGTATCTTTTCCGATTCTACGAGCCACTTCCTGGTAGTAGGGCAGTGCCGATCTTTTAAAAGCTTCTTCCATTGTAAGATCCTTGTTCCATGATTTAGAACTGTCCCCCATAGGGAATGGGCGAACAACTCCATCCCATTTAATGATCATTTTCTCATTCACAATTCTACCAGTTTCAATTCCTATTAATGAATTAGCGATTTTAAAAGTTGAAGCAGGTAAATAAGCAGAATCTCTAAATCGTGCGATATTATGAATGGTGAACTGACCACTTCCATTATCGTACAACCCAAAAGTTCCTACAACAGCTTTTTCATCAAAAAAATGTTGTAGATCTTTATCGATTTTTACATTATTAGGTGAGCAGGCCGAAAAAAAGACAAATGACATCAGTAATAAACCAGAA
This sequence comes from Bacteroidota bacterium, assembly GCA_037139075.1. Taxonomy (GTDB): domain Bacteria; phylum Bacteroidota; class Bacteroidia; order Chitinophagales; family Chitinophagaceae; genus Sediminibacterium. The sequence goes on along the minus strand of JBAXHC010000053.1, from coordinate 9,082 downwards.
AATATGGAGCGCATTATATTGTTTTAAGGGGCAAAGTTAGCCCAAAAATGACAATTCTGCGTTTAGTCTGGAACTATTCAATATTTGAATCCTGCAGTAATTTAGATTTATATTGATTATATAAAAAAGATACAATTAATAGCAAAATTCCAACTGAAACAAACACAACTGTTTTACCAATTGTTCCAAGTTGTTCTGTATCATAAACGAACAACTTTATTAAAGTAATAGAAAAAAGTGTAATGGCCATTATTCGTAAATGCTTTTGTTGCTTTGAAATACCCAAAAAAATTAAAACCAATGCATAAATGCCCCACATGATACTCAAGAAATGTTTTCCTAATAAAGGATTATCGGTGTATACAAAGAAAAAATGTACTAGCTGATAACTTCCGATGGTACATAAAAAAACATTAAAAGTGATGTCAAAAATAATCCTGAGATTCAACTTTGTCGGGTAAATAAATGTACATGTAATATATTTTTTTAAGGAATAAATTAACAAGAACCCAGTTGCGTAACTAATATATCTAATGAAAGCGCTAAACCCATGTTGATGAAAAGGAAGAGACGCTGCAAAATGTAAATATTTGTCTTGAAGAACATTCAAATCATAGCAGATCACAGTTACAAAGAAAAATAAAACCCAAACATCTAATATCATATTTATCCAGCCGAGATAATAGTTTTTAATTTTTTTGATATTTATCAACCCTAATAAAAACAGATATATCATGGAATATATCGATAGCCATATTCCTTTGAACAAAGGAAATTCACTTGTAGCTAAAGTAGCTCCATATTCTTTTCCAAGCAGTTTTTTACTGGCATCCGCAACTAATTGCAATTGGTTCCAGTAGTTTGAAATTTCAAGACTGCAACTAAAATAAATGGTTAACATTAATAAAACAGGTAACAAATAAGACAATAACTTTTCTTGTGAATTTGAAAGGTAGATCGCAGTTTCTTTTTTATTTTTTTGCTGTATATAGGTCATAAATCCAATCACAATAACATAAATAAATGAGGTCAAAAAGAATTCATTAAAAAAGGGGGTAAAATAGGAACCTGACCCCTTTATAAAATATGTATTATATCCTTGATTCCAGTTTCCAAGCAGACCAAAAAATGAAATGAGAAGAACTGGATAACTCATGTTTTCATAAAATTCTGTTTTCTGAGTTCTTCCAATCCAGAAAAGTACGGCACTTTCACAAACCCATGAAAGAGTTACCCAATGCCCCTTTATTTGAACTGGGATAGCAATGGTTATAAAAGTTATAGACAGGCCAATCAATAAATAATAAAGATTTCGATCAGCTTCTTTTTGTTTATACACAAAAGTTGCTACTAAGAAATGCAACAACGCATTGAAAACCGTAAACAGTCCAAGAAAAGAACTAGTTGATATTTGATTATCTAGCAAAGAATAGGAGAATGCATAAAATATAAAACTATTTGTTAGCAATAAACCTATATCAGCCATGGCAAATTTTTCGTTTCGCAATAGCTTATAACTGATCAACATCAGGTAAAATAAAAGGAAGAAAATAATAGCAAATAAAAATGCTACCAATAAGTCAGATTGCGGATTGTATTTTCCAAACTTCCAAGAAGCGAATATTAACCAGCTTACAATAAACGAAGAGTAGTTTAAATTTTTCCAATACTTTTTAAACGCAATTATAAGTATTCCTATATTGATGAAAGTAGTATAAATCAATAATACAAATGCGCTTCCTGACCTATCCCCCAGCAAAAAAGGAACGGCATAGGCGCCTACCAACCCGATATGTGCAACAACCTCAAAATCATACTGAATAGCGGTATAAACTGCATATACAGTAAACAATAACATGAAAATAAACGCAACAGGCTGTGGAAATAAATGGTAAAAATCATAGGCCGCAAAACTGATAAAATAAAAAATGGCAATCGCTCCACTGGAAAGAACCGAACTAAAAGATTTATACTTTGATTTTAGCCTATATCCAAAACCCAATAACCCCGCACCCACTAAATACCCTAAAATGACCCTGAAAAAAGGGCTGATCAAATCGTGTTCAATAGAATAGTTAACGCCAATTGCAACCCCAATTATGGTAACTGCAATTCCAATTTTGTTGATCAGGTTTTCGCCAATAAATTTTTCGAGATCAATACTCTTTTTAGGAGTAATAAAACTTTTATTAACTGATTTTGAAATATTAGTTTGTTGTTTTCCCTTATATGCATCGAAAATTTCAACAATATTTTGAGGAATTTTCTCTTTTTGTGCGCTATTGTCAACTTCATTGATTGAGACTGGCGTAGTTGAAATTTCTTTTGATTTCAGCTCTTCTATTTGAATCAATTTTAATTGATTACTCAGTTCTAAAATTTCATTTTGAAAGCTTTCTTGTTTTTTAACTAATGCATCAATTTTTTCTGATAATTCAGTAATTCGATTTGATGGATTCGGCATAAAAAGAGGTATTAAATTTTTTCTTTCAAAAAATCAAAAGAAAATAAATATAAAGCCACTCTAATTTAAGAAAAATATTTAGAGCAATTGCTCATTCATTATTTTATCACTCCTAATTGCTTCCCCACTTTAGTAAATGCGGAAATGGCTTTATCCAAATGAGTTTGCGTATGTGCAGCACTCAATTGAACTCTAATTCTAGCAAGTCCTTTTGCAACTACTGGATAAAAGAAACCAATTACATAAACTCCTTCTTCTAATAAAGCTGCAGCAAATTGTTGTGCCACGGTAGCTTCGTACAACATGATTGGAACGATTGGGTGATCTCCAGGTTTAATGTCAAAACCAGCATCAGTCATTTTTGATCGGAAATACTTAGTATTGAATTCTAGTTGATCACGCAACTCTGTTGTTTCTGTAAGCATGTCTAAAACTGCAATAGAAGCGCCTACAATACTTGGGGCAACAGTATTAGAAAATAAGTAGGGCCTACTTCTTTGACGCAACATTTCAATCACTTCTTTTTTGCCTGAAGTAAATCCACCACTAGCGCCACCCAAAGCCTTGCCTAATGTACCAGTGATAATATCAATTCTTCCCATTACGCCACGATATTCATGTGTACCTCTTCCGGTTTTTCCTAGAAAGCCAGATGAATGGCATTCATCAATCATTACAATTGCGTCATATTTATCGGCGAGGTCGCAGATCTTATCAAGTTGAGCAATGGTTCCATCCATACTAAATGAACCGTCTGTTACAATAATTCTATTTCTAAGAGAAGCCGTTTCTTTCAACTTTTCTTCTAAATCAGCCATATTATTATGCTCGTAACGATATCGCTGCGCTTTGCACAAACGAACACCATCTATTATTGAAGCATGATTTAAGGAATCACTAATAATAGCATCCTGCTCATTAAACAATGGTTCAAATACTCCCCCATTTGCATCGAAGGCTGCTGCATATAAAATGGTGTCTTCTGTACCCAAAAATTGAGCAATTTTTTGTTCCAGTTCTTTGTGAATATCCTGTGTTCCACAAATAAATCTTACACTGCTCATACCATAGCCATGTGAATCAATCGCCTTATGAGCTGCTTCTATAACTTTAGGGTGAGAAGAAAGACCCAGATAATTATTTGCACAAAAATTTAAAACAGTTTTTCCATTTACTGTAATTTCAGGGCCTTGTTCGCTTGTAATGATACGTTCGCGCTTAAATAATCCTGCGGCATCAATTTCTGCAACTTCTTCTTGAATGCGGTTTATAAAATTCTGATTCATAATTGTATAGTTTGTGATCAAAGGTAAGGGAGTAAATTATATGTAACTCCCAAAAATAGGATGACCAACTTGTTATCTATTTTCTTTCCGAAACATAATTTTAGGTAATAAAATGTTGAGCTTTACCTTTGCTAAATGAAAAGATGCTTAATCATTCTAGGGATTATTGTAGTAATGAGTGCATGTAGTAAATCATCTGGCCCGGATCCAGTTCCCACACCTGTTCCACCAGTTCTTGCAGCTTTAAACCCGGATTTTATTCGTGGAGCCGACCTTTCATTCACCCCCGAAATTTTATTAGCTGGCACAATATTCAAAGACAATAATCAGACAAAAGATTTAGTTCAAATTTTTAAAGATAAGGGCCTGAACACAGTTCGGTTGCGTGTTTGGCATACCCCAGTAGACGCTCACTCTAGCTTGCAAGAAGTGCTTGATTTTGCAAAAATCTTAAATGCCAAAGGTTTCAATATCTGGCTCGATATTCATTATTCCGATACTTGGGCCGACCCCTCCAATCAAACAAAACCGGCAGTCTGGAAAAATGCTAATTTTACGGACCTGAAAGACAGTGTTTACCAATATACCAGTCGCACGATACAGGCATTTAAATCAGCAGGAATTAATTTGAAACTGGTTCAAATTGGTAATGAAAACAATAGTGGATTTTTATGGGACCTAGGCAAAGTGGGGGGCTCATTTGATAGTAACTGGGGCAACTATACTTTACTGCTTAAAGAAGGTCTTCGAGCAGTGAAAGATATTAGTAGTACAACCAAAACGATGATCCATATTGCGGGATACGATTCAGCAGATTGGTTTCTGGGCAATTTGGTTACTCAAAATGTAAGCTATGATTATATAGGATTAAGTTACTATCCAGTCTGGCATGGTAAAAGTCTGGATGTATTATCTTCATCTCTTACTAGTCTTATCAATAAATACCAAAAACCAATCATTATTGCCGAGACATCTTATCCTTTCACTCTCTTATGGAATGACTATACAAATAATATTGTGGGTACTGCATCGCAATTAATACCTGCCTATGATGCAACACCTGATGGACAAAATGCTTACACCAAAGCTTTAATTGATTTAATGCGCAAATTGCCTGGTCAGCAAGGATTAGGAATTTGTTGGTGGGCACCCGAATGGGTTAGTTTTAAAGGAAATACTGCTACCAACGGCTCAAATGCTGAAAACCTTACGCTCTTTGATTTTAATAATAATGCATTACCTGCATTATCGAGTTTAGGCACCTACCAATGAAAAAGCCACCCAATAGGGATGGCTTTAGAAAATATTTCTATTATTCTATTTATTTCTTGATAGGAAATTTATGAAACATATTTGGAAGTATGACCTGCACTGTAGATTTCAAATCCATTAACTGACTTTCTTCTTTTCTTGCTTGTGCAGTGCTTCTCCAAACAACTTCATTTGTTTTATGATCGATCATATCAATGACCATTGTTCCATCGCGAAAAGCGCTTAATTGAGCATTCCCATTATATACTTCAGGTCTATTATCTGAACTGAAATAATAAATTTTCGGTTGATTGGGCATGTTTGCAGTTTCTATATACGGGCTATAAGTTACTTCCTGCTCACGACTTACAGTGTAATCCTTTTTCATAATCAGAGTATAACGGAAAAGGCAATCTGGATTGATCGTATCATACTTCAGACCCTTGCTATCCATGATGCGAAACGCTTCTTCTGTCATAGCAGCAACTAGTTTCTTACGATTCACAATTTTCGCATAAGAAGTGTCTTTAGTAGGCAAAAATGCATAGGTCTTGTACTTAGAAAAATCTACTCCGTTTTTCTTCTCTGAGCTGTACATACTTGGACCACTGGCACAAGCTGCAATAAATATCACCAACAGGCTATAAATGGCTATTTTCTTTGTCATGGCGACAAAAATACAAATGTTAGTCAATATTTCGAGTCTCTAAAACTATTCTCTTACAAATCGATACCCAACACCTTTTATGGTAATAATTTCGAGGTTGGGATCTTCTTTTAAATAACTTCTGATTTTTGTGATGTAAACGTCGAGGTTTCGGCTATTGAAAAAACTATCATTACCCCAAATATGGTTTAACAATTCTCTACGATCTATGATGGCGTTACTATTTAAGTATAGATACTTCAACAATTCAGTTTCTCGATAAGAAAGTTTTTTATCGAGCGTTCCGAATCGAAGAATTTGTTTATTTAAATGAAATTGATATTTACCAATTAGAATCGATTCTCCTAATACGGTTACTGGCTCTTCTTTTTTTACACGTAATGCATTTTCAATACGAACAATTAGTTCTTCCATACTGAAAGGCTTTTTAATATAATCATTCCCTCCAATTTTAAAGCCATGTACCAGATCTTCTGTGAGTGTTTTAGCAGTTAAAAATAATATTGGAATATCATCATTAATCTTTCGAATATCTTCAGCTATTTCAAATCCACTTCGATGAGGAAGCATGACATCTAGGATACAAATATCAGGCTGTTCATCTTCAAAACTCCTCAATACATCAGCGCCATCGGTTTCCATTACCACTTCAAACCCACGGCTCTCTAGTGTTTCCTTTACAATTTTTCCTAGAAATAATTCATCTTCGACGTATAATATTTTTATACTCATGTTGTTGGTAGTTTAATAATAAATCTACTCCCCTTTCCCAATTCGGTTTCAAGATTGATAGTTCCATTATGCTTACGTACAACTTCTGCCACATAGCTTAACCCTAATCCATAGCCCTTAATATTATGATGGTCGCCTGAAGGAACCCTAAAAAATTTATCAAATATCTTATCCGTATAATCAGGTGAAATTCCAATGCCATTATCTGAAACAGATAATTGCAAATCATCAGAAATTGATGCCAATTCGATATTTATGATAGGACTTCCCTTACTATATTTCAGTGCATTATCAATTAAATTATAAATGACGCTTGTAATATGCATCCGATCAGCAGATATCAAAAAGTTAGGCCCGAAAGTTTTAAAACTAATTTTAGCCTCATTTTTTTCAAATTGTAATCGCATACTATTAATAACTTCATCGACCAATTGCTTCAAATCAATGTTTTCTTTCTGAAGTTCAATATCCTTGTTTTCAAACATCGATAGTTTTAATACTTTATCAACCAACATACTTAAGCGCTGTAATTCCGCAGCAGAGATATCGAGATATTCTTTTGTTTTTTCAGGGCTTTCAAGCGCATTGAAATTACGTAGCGCTTCAATTGCCACGTTCACAGTAGCAATAGGCGTTTTTAATTCGTGTGTAATATTGCTTATGAAATCATTTTTCATCAATGCAAGTCTTCTTTGAGCAAGAAGGTTACGATATAAAAACAAAAATGTAATGGCTATAAATGCAACTAGTAAAACTGACAAGCTCATTTGGGGCATGATATTTCCTAACAAGAAAAAGGTAGGTGCATTAAAGCTTGCCTGGTATGCGTTTTTGCTTAAAAATCCAACAGGCACTTTTGAAGTTGCAAAATCGCTCCCTGCAAAATTTTCTGGTTTAAAAATACTATCTTTTTTAATATGAAATTGAGCTGTGATTCCATTTAGGGCAAGGGCTTTTTTATAAACAGAATCAATTTGTTCTATAGAAATAGTATCGTTTAAGATCCTTGATCTAACCAGTACATCTTTAGCACCCAGGTTTTGGGGAAATGGGCGGCGCTTTTTATTTTGAGGACCTTCAAATTCTGGATGACGCTGAAACTCAACCCTTGTTTTCCTAAGTTCCTTTCCTGCCTCACTTAAACCCATATTAATTCCATCCTGTATCAGCTGAGTAATATTTATATTGGTCGACTTTATTTTTTTTGAGTGGGCGCTATCCGTATGATGTGTTATAACGATAGCTGAAGGCTTTTCTTCGGGGCTTTCATTTTGCAAATTTATCTCTTCTTCAGAGGAGTCTATATTAGTTGAAAAAGTCAACTCATTATCTTGCTCAGAACTATTGGTCGAAAAATTAATCCGAGGAATTTTTGCATTTACCAATTCAGCAACATCTCCCATAAAACTATTCTGTTCAGGGATAAATTTATAAAAGAACGAATCGCGTTTTAATCGTTGTGCCTGTACTTTATACATGGTTTCGCGAAACACGACATCTGTTGTTTTTTTAAAACCAGATGCCTCCTCTTCATATAATTTATGCAACCAGTAAACCTGAAACCCAGCTATCAAAACAAAAGCAGCCACCATCAGTAGCCTTGCTATTTGTAATTTTGATACCTGAATTTTGAACATATTTACATTTTTGAAGAACAAATGTAGCATCGAAATTTACCTTTTCACCCTTTCATTAACCTAAATTAACCATATTGTCAGTAATCTTAACGCCTAAGGCTTTAGATTTGATCCTACAAAACTAATCAGATGAAAAAAATATTGTTTTCTGTTTGCTTCCTAGGTTTATTTATGACCCTTGCTGCACAACAAAAAGTGGGCACTGTGATTTTCGAAAGAAAAATTAATATGCATCGAATTATTCAGGACGAACAAATGCGCGCTATGATGCCAGAGTTTAGAACCAGTGAACACATTTTGCTTTTTAGTGATAGTGTTTCTGTTTATAAATTAGTACCTGAAGACGAAGCTCCAGATCCCTTTGCAGGAGGAGGAGGTGGTGGGGGTCCTAGAATAATGATGCGTTTTGGAGCAGATGGCGGAGATCTATACAAAAACTTTACTCAATCTAAATCGATTCAAACATCAGAATTAGGGGGTAAGAATTTTTTAATTACCGATTCCATTCGCCAACAACCCTGGAAGTTAAGTACAGAAACCAAACAAATATTAGGCTATAATTGCCACAAAGCAACCAGGAAAATAAATCAACCAATGATGGGGATGCGGAGAGTAACCATGACGAGTGGTAGTGGCGCTCCAACCATTGATACCTCTTCAAAAAACAAACCAGCCCCTAAAGAAATAGAAGTAGTTGCTTGGTTTGCTGATGATATTATCAGCCCTGTTGGGCCTGAAAACTATGGTCAATTACCAGGGGTTATTTTAGAACTAAATATCGATAATGGACAAACTGTATATTCTGCTAAGGAAGTAAAGAAAACTGTTGATGCTAAAGAACTAAAAGAACCTAAAAAAGGAAAAGTAGTAACGCAACAAGAGTATATGAAAATGATGCAAGAGCTGATGAGTAATCAAGGCGGACCTGGGATGATGCGGATGAGGGTTGATAATTAGGCTTAAGAGAGCAACCACCCCGTCTGTTCGCTCAGTCGCTCCAGCCACCCCTCCATCGCATGCGATGGAGGGGAAACTTATTTTTTAT
>JBAXHC010000052.1:0-20404 GCA_037139075.1 Bacteroidota bacterium | reverse complement strand
TATCGGGCACTTGGAGGGGGATGGAATTAAGATAAAAGATAAAAGTGAAAAGTGATGTTAACCCTAGGCTTCAGCCTAGGGTTAAAATATAATCCCAGGAATGACCCCGATGATCATTGTTTTTTATATGTTTTTTTAGAAAATAAATATAATATTTAAGTAATACATAGGGTTGTTTCACGAAAAACTTGCTAAAAATGAAAAAAGTGGGCATGAATTCAGGGCTAAATACTTGTTTTTTCACCCAATACTCCTTGTTTTTAACGTCATTCCCTTACCTTTGCAGCCCCGAATTATAAACCCTCGGGGATAAAATATGCAATTTTTCTTGAAACAATTAAACGCAGATGCACAGGAGAACGCTGCAGCTTCAGAAGCTGTTGAGGTTCCTACTGCGACAACAAATGCACCTGTAGCAGAAGTGGTTGCTGAAGCGCCCACTGCAATCGTTGAAGCGCCTATCGCTATTGAAACTGCTCATGATGATTTCGACTGGAGTATCGACAAACGTAATGTCAGCTCTTATGCGGAAACTGAAAGAATGAAGTATGACAAAGTTTACGACGACACTTTCGTACAAATCGCTGATGGCGAAATCGTAAGAGGTGCTGTAGTTGCTTTAACAAAAACAGATGTGGTAATCAACATTGGTTTTAAAAGTGATGGCTTGATTTCTTTGAACGAATTCCGTGATGTTCAGGGATTGAAAATTGGTGATGATGTAGAAGTAATGGTGGTAGAGAAAGAAGACAGAGGTGGTAATCTACATTTAAGCCGTAAGTCTGCAAGAATCTTCCGTGCTTGGGAGCGTATTGTAGAAGTGCACAAAACTGGAGAAGTAATTACAGGTACAGTTACCAGCAAAACCAAAGGTGGTTTGATTGTTGACGTATTTGGAATGGAAACTTTCTTGCCAGGTTCTCAAATTGACGTGAAGCCTGTAACTGATTACGATCAGTTTGTAGGTAAAACAATGGAATTTAAAGTGGTTAAGATCAACGAAACAATTAAGAATGCCGTTGTATCTCATAAAGCATTAATCGAAAGCGATATCGAAGCACAACGTGCAGAGATCATGAGCAAACTAGAAAAAGGCCAGGTATTAGAAGGTGTGGTGAAAAACATCACAGACTTCGGTGCATTTATGGACTTAGGTGGTTTGGATGGTTTATTGTACATCACCGATATTTCATGGGGTCGTATCTCTCACCCAAGCGAAGTGGTGAAGATGGATCAGAAATTACAAGTGGTTGTATTGGATTTCGACGACGACAAAAAACGTATCAGTCTTGGTTTAAAACAATTGACTCCACACCCTTGGGATGTGTTGCCTGAAGGTTTAGCTGAAGGTTCAGTTGTAAAAGGTAAAGTAGTAAACATTGAAGATTACGGTGCTTTCTTGGAAATTCAGCCTGGTGTTGAAGGACTGGTTCACGTATCTGAAATTACTTGGGCTAATACTCCAATCAACGCTAAAGAATTCTTTAAGTTGGGCGATGAGTATGAAGCAAAAGTAGTTACTCTTGACAAAGACGCTCGTAAGATGAGCTTGAGCATTAAGCAAATGAGTCAGGATCCTTGGAGCTCTATCGAAACCAAATTCCCTGAAAACAGCAAGCACAAAGGTTTAGTGAAGAACATCACTCCTTATGGCGTATTTGTTGAATTGGAGCCTGGTATCGGTGGAATGATTCATATCAGCGACTTGAGCTGGTTGAAGCGTTTCAATCACCCAACTGATTATACCAAAGTTGGTGAATACATCGACATTATCATTTTAAGCATCGATAAGGAAAACCGCAAATTGCAGTTAGGTCATAAGCAATTAGAAGAAGATCCTTGGAATGCATTAGAAGATACTTTTGCAGTTGGAACAGTACACGAAGGAACAGTTACTCGTAAAGACGATAAAGGTGCATTAGTACAATTACAATATGGTTTAGAAGGATTCACTCCTAATCGTCACCTTAATAAGGAAGATGGTTCTACCGTGAAGGCCGACGAAACTACTCAGTTCGTTGTAATCGAATTCGATCGTAACGAGAAGCGTATTGTTTTAAGTCATGCACGTATCTGGGAAGCAGCTGTAGCTGAAGTGAAAGAAACTGCTAAGAAAGAAGCAAAAGCTGAAACAGAAAGCACTAAAAAAGCGGTGAAGAACATTCAAGCTAAGGTAGAAAAAACTACTTTGGGTGATTTGAGTGCACTTGCTGAAATTAAGGCTAAACTGCAGGAAGGCGAAGGAGACAAACAATAATTGTAGGGTTTCAATACAAAAAGGCTGTTTCGCTCAGGCGTAACAGCCTTTTTAGGTAAATCTTAACGAGCGGTAAGGCTAAACTAGAATACGAGTTTATATATTGCCCGATAATAACTAATTTTGCCCACTTGTATGAATAGGATTCTCTCATTATTGATCTTGGTTTTACTTTTTAGCTCATGCTCGAACAAGTTTTCGAAAATTGTGAAGAGTAAGGATTTTGAGTATAAACATAAGATGGCTGATAAATATTATGAGGCAAAAAACTATAATTACGCTCAACAGCTCTATGAGGATATATTTCCTTTTATAAAAGGTACTCCAGGATATGAAGATGCATATTACAAGTTTGCATATTCTTATTTCTATGAGAAAGACTATTTGAATGCGGAGAACTTATTCAAAAGTTTCGTAGAAAATTTTCCGAACAGTCCTAAAGTTGAAGAGTGTGATTTTATGAGAGCGAATTGCTATTATAAGCAATCACCTAAAATCGATCTGGATCAAACCAATACGAATAAGTCTATTGGCCTGATGCAAACATTTATCAATACGCATCCAAATTCTGCAAAGAGTAAAGAAGCCGCTGAAATCATTGATAAGTGCAGAGAGAAATTAGAAGCCAAAGATTTTAAGAGCGCAGGTTTATATTACGACCTGGGTTTTTATAAAGCAGCCGCTATTGCTTTCGGAAATGTATCTGACAATTTTCCGGATTCAAAAAAAGCAGATGAGTATAAATTACTTGTTATCAAGTCGTACTTCAAATACGCTGCAATGAGTTATGAAGAAAAGCAGATTGAGCGTTATGAAAAAGTAGTAAGTGAATGTGCTGATTTTAATGAACGTTTTAGCGGAAGTAAGTACACAGAGGAAGTAAGTAAATACAAAACACAATCAAATAATTTATTAAAAAACCTGAAAAAATGAGTAAATTAAGAAGGCAAATGAGCGCTAACACTGCCAGCGTTGTTGAAACCAAAAGCCTAATTGAGATCAAAGGAAAAACAGGTAACTTATACGAATCAATTGCAATTATCGCAAGAAGAGCAAACCAGATCAACATTTCTTTGAGAGAAGAATTGCACAATAAACTGGAAGAATTTGCTTCTCATACCGATAGTTTAGAAGAAATTCACGAGAATAAAGAACAAATTGAAATTTCTAGAGCCTATGAGAAAATGCCTAATCCGGCAATTCTTGCTACTCAGGAATTTATGGAAAACAAAATTTACCATAGAAGAAATAACGAACAAGACTTGTTCCGTTAATATAAAATTGTTCTAAATAATAGAAAACGACAGCAACTGCTGTCGTTTTTTGTTATTTTCAAGTTCTAATTAGGTTGATACCAGGCCATGAACATAAAAAATATTCTTACCGTCCTAGCAATTTGCATCATTTCCCTTCAAGCTCAAGCTCAGGAATTGAATGCCCGTGTTACTGTTATGTCGAATAAAGTAGGAACCTCGGTTGATAGAAAAGTATTCAACACTTTACAAAATCAACTCACTAATTTCTTGAATACCAGAAAATGGACAAACGATAATTACAGAGTTGTTGAAAAAATTGAATGTAGTTTTATTATTAATATTGAATCAATAAGTGAACCAAATGTATACAAAGCAAGCTTAGCAATTCAAGCCGCTCGCCCTGTTTTTAATACTTCTTATAAGTCTGCCATCATCAATTTTCAAGAATCTGATTTAACTTTTAAATACATAGAATTTCAACCAGTAGAATTTAATGATACCAGGGTACAAGGCACTGAAGCAAGCGTTGCAAACTTGACGGCCGTATTTGCATTTTATGCGTATACTATTATAGGAATGGACAATGATTCTTTCAGTCCAAAATCAGGAGAAGTTAATTTTAATAAAGCACAGAATATTGTTACGAATGCACCAGAAGGTAAGGGAATAAGCGGGTGGCGTGTATTTGATGGATTAAGAAACAGATATTGGCTGAATGAGAATTTAGTGAATAGCCGTAATAATATCATTCACGATATTATATATACCTATTATCGTTCTGGCATGGACAAGCTTTATGAAAATGAAGCGGAGGCCCGGTCGAATATATTACAAGCCCTTATTCAATTGAAAGCATTTAATAAAGAGAATCCGAATACTATGATCGTGCAATTTTTTATGCAAGGTAAATCGCAGGAAATAATCGGCATATTTAAAAATGCGATGCCTCAAGAAAAAACAAGAGTTATAGAAATTGCTAGTGAAATAGATATTGTGAATGCAGCAAAATATAAACAGGAATTACAATGAGAAGGAGGGTGATGTTAATTGTTGTAATTGCTATAGCAATGTTTGCTTGCAAGGGAAAACAAAAAAATACAAACATAATACCTGTTAGCTCCATGAAACTTATTTTATGGGATATTCTAAAGGCCGATGAATGGTATACACAAACCGCCATAAGAGACACTTTACATAAAAGATTAGATGAAAATTTTCAGATATACGAACAGGTATATAAAATTCACCATATAAGTAAAGCACAATTTTATACAAGTTATAAATTTTACGAAACCCACCCCGATCAGTTTAAAATTCTAATTGATTCAGTGCTTGCTGTTGGGGAACGAGATAAAGTAATTGAGAAAACTACTCCAACACCTGTAAATCCCAAATAAGTTTATTAAATTTTATTTTTATTTGTGGTCTAATATTTCCCCTTCATTATTGAACTATTTTATTTGCTAATTGTTTTTTAAATGTTCATCAATTCTGTTGATGCTTAAAATTGAAATCGTATTTTGCATCCCTAAAATTTAATAAATGAGTATTCAAGTAGGCGAAAAAGCCCCCATTATTTCTCTGTACGACACAGAAAAAAATCAGGTATCATTAGGTGGTTCTGAGAAAAATACAGTTATTCTTTTCTTCCCTCTGGCATTTACTGGTGTTTGTACTGCAGAGCTTTGTAATATCAGAGACAATATCAGCATATACAATACTACCAATGCACAAGTATTAGGGGTATCAGTAGACTCTCTTTTTGTTCTTGGAAAATTCAAAGCGGAACAAAATTTGAATTTTCCTTTATTGAGCGATTTCAATAAGGCAGCAGCTAAAGCTTATGGTGTTTTATATGAAACTTTTCCGGCATTTGAAATGCAGGGTGTTAGTAAAAGAGCCGCTTTTGTGGTAGACCAGGCTGGCGTTGTTCGTTATGCAGAGGTTTGTCCTACTCCAGGAGATTTGCCCAATTTTACAGCTATTCAAGAATGCTTAGCAGCATTATAATGATAAAATGAAGGGTCGGCCATACAACGTTTTCGTCAATGGCTGACTCTTTATTGATATAAATACCCGATTCTCTTGATATTCTCGGGTATATTGCTTTATTTTGTTAAGTGTTAACGCGTATGAAGTATCTATACTTAATCCTATTAGGAAGTTTTATAATAGCTGGAAGCAGCTTTACTAATGCTATTGGAGGAGGTGAGACACTTATCAATACCAAGATTACAAAAGCCTATCCCAACCCAGCCACTTCCTATATTGTTTTCGAATTTGACAGAACAGTTGATCGTAGCTACTCCCTTCAGATTTTCGCTTTCTATGGTAAAAAAATGACTGAATTACGCATCAATGAAAGCAAATTAAACATCACTTTAGATGATAGCTACATGCGTGGTCTTTACATTTACCAATTGGTAGATTTGAGCGGAAAGATTGTTGAATCTGGCAAGTTTCAGGTTAATAAATAATTTTCTACCTATCACATACTTCTACAATTAGAAATTTTAAATAGTTGGTATTTTCCATACCCCAAATAATTGGATGATCACTTGATTGTGCCTGGAAAACCACTTGTCTAATCCGTTTTCTAGCATCTTTAGCAGCCTGATCAATACATTGTAAAAACATTTCGGGACTTACCAGATTGGTACAGCTTGAAGTAACTAGAAACCCTCCATTTTTCAAGAGCTTCATTCCTCTTAAATTAATTTCCTTATATCCAGTTAAAGCTTTGGCGATATTTTCTCTACTCTTTGTAAATGCAGGAGGATCGAGCATTACTACATCAAATTTCTTTCCATCTTTACCCCATTGTTTCAAAACATCAAATGCATTCATTGCCTCGAACTTACAAATTCCATCCAATCCGTTCAAGGCTGCATTTTTATTAGCTTGAGTTACCGCTTGTTCAGAGATATCAAGGCCAAGCACACTCTTTGCACCATAATGTGCGGCATGTATTTCAAAGGTTCCAGTATAGGTAAAAGCACCTAATACATCGGCTCCAACAACAATATTTTTAATGGCTCTTCGATTATCTTGCTGGTCTAAAAAATAGCCTGTTTTTTGTCCGTTTTCTATATCTACAAAAAACTTTAATCCATTCTCTACAATCTGAATATTAGTATCGAATGGGGCACTTAAAAAACCTTTTTGTTGTGGCAATCCTTCAAGTCCTCTTACTGGTACATCATTGCGCTCATAAATTCCTTTTGGATGAAAAATAGTTTCTAAACTATTTACAATAGCATCTTTCCATTTGTCGATTCCCAATGAAAGGGTTTGAATTACAAAGTAGTCGTTGAACTTATCAATAATTAAGGCAGGCATTTCATCCGCTTCACCAAATACAAGCCTACAATTTTCGGTGTATCCTAATTTTTGACGGTACTGCCAAGCTTTTAGAATTTTATTATAAAAGAAAGCCTCATCAATTGTTTCTTGTTTGCGTGTCAGTAATCGTACTAAAATCTGTGATTGCGGATTAATATATCCTCTTCCTGCATATTTTTCGGCACTATAATACACATCAACTATATCTCCGGCTATTACTTCTCCCTCAATTTTCTCTACTTCATTACCATAAATCCAAGGATGACCATTTGCTACTCTGGGGGCGATCTTTTTTCGAAGAAATACTTTTGTCATTGGGCAAAGATAGGTCAATGCGTTAGCCACTCCAATAAGCCTTTCAACAGCTGAGGCAGCTTCTGTCAAATTAAGTGTTATTTATGCCCGAATTACCTGTATTGTTAGTTTTCCCTGTCATTTTTTCCCTTTCCTTTGCTTGGCAAAATTTTTGACAAAGTATAGAACAATGTTTTTTTTATGACTCAAGAAGAAAAAGTGGTGCAGCCGAACCCCGAAAACGAACAATTAGATATTAATACTGACGAAAATGCAGCCGGTACTTCCAAACTGAATGAACCTATTGGGGAAGATTCGGAATTTGATAAGTTACAACTGGAATTGCAGGAACAGAAAGACAAGTATTTACGTTTGATGGCTGAATTTGATAATTTTCGTAGGAGAACTGCAAAAGAGCGTTTAGATTTAATACAAACTGCCGGAAAAGATGTAATTGTGTCTTTGTTAGACGTATTAGATGATTGCGACCGTGCAGAAAAACAAATGAATTCAAATGCTGATATTGCGGCTCAGAAAGAGGGTGTTCAACTTGTATTCAATAAAATTCGTTCCACCCTTCAAAGTAAGGGTGTGAAGGCGATGGAAAGTATCCACACAGTGTTTGATGTTGAAAAGCATGAAGCTATTACCGAAATTCCTGCTCCAAAACCAGCGCTTAAAGGCAAGATACTTGACGAAGTGATGAAAGGATATTACTTAAATGATAAATTAATACGTTTTGCCAAAGTGGTTGTTGGTAATTAATTGCATACTTAATAGCAAATGAAAAGAGACTTTTATGAAATACTAGGCGTAACTAAATCGGCTACAGCAGATGAGATAAAGAAAGCTTATCGAAAAGTTGCGATGCAGTTTCACCCCGACCGCAACCCTGGCGATAAAGAAGCCGAAGAAAAATTTAAAGAAGCAGCAAGCGCTTATGAAATATTGAGCGATGCAGATAAAAGAGCCAAGTACGATCGTTTTGGACATGCAGCTTTTGGTCCCGGAACCGGAGGCGGTAGTGGATATGGCGGCGGTATGAATACCGACGATATCTTCAGTCAATTCGGCGATATTTTCGGTGACGATATGTTTAGCAATTTCTTTGGCGGCGGAGGTCGTTCCAGAGGAGGTGGAGCTGGTAGAGCTAGAGGTCAAAGAGGTAGTAATTTACGCATCAAGCTGAAGCTCAATTTTGAGGAGATGGCGAAGGGTGTTACAAAGAATGTGAAAGTAAAAAAACACGTTACTTGTTCTACCTGTACTGGTAGTGGCGCAAAAGATAAAGGAAGTATACAAACCTGTGGTACTTGTAATGGAAGTGGTCAGGTTAGAAGAGTCTCTAATACATTTTTAGGGCAAATGCAAACGGTTACAACCTGTCCAACCTGTAATGGGGAAGGCACTACAGTAACTGCAAAGTGTACCAGCTGTAAGGGTGAAGGAAGAGTATATGGCGAAGAAACCATTAGCATTGATATTCCAGCTGGAGTACATGAAGGCATGCAATTGAGCATGAATGGAAAAGGTAATGCCGGAGAAAGAGGGGGTGCTAATGGAGATCTGATAATACAGATCGAAGAAGAAGCACATGCAGAATTACAACGCGATGGATTGAATGTAGCTTTCGATTTACATATTTCATTTCCCGATGCCACATTTGGAACACAGGTAGAAGTACCAACCATCGATGGAAGAGCAAAAATTAAAATCCCCCCAGGAACGCAGAGTGGAAAAATTTTCCGTTTAAAAGGAAAGGGGTTCCCTGAAGTACAAGGATATACAAGAGGTGATCAATTAATACATGTAAATGTTTGGACGCCACAACATGTGTCTTCAGAGGAAAAAGCAATACTTGAAAAATTAAATCATAGCGAAAACTTCAAACCCAATCCAGCAAAGAGCGATAAGAGCTTTTTTGATCGGGTAAGAGAAGCATTTAGTTAAAATAAAGAGCCGCTGAATATTCAGCGGCTCTTTATTTTGACTTTTTAATTTTGACTTTTACTTATTATCCCTCTTCAATTATCTGGTAAATCTCTTTAATATTTCTTCCGTATCCGTCGTAGTCTAATCCATAGCCTAAAACAAATTTATTAGGTATCGAAAAACAACAGTAATCAATGGGCACATTGAATTGTGTAGCATCTGGTTTGTGTAATAAGATTGCTACTTTTAAAGATGCAGGTTGTTGATTGTAGAGTTGTGGAAGAAACTCATTCATAGTTTTTCCTGTATCAATGATGTCTTCAAGTATAATCACATGTCTATGATGGATATCTGTATCAAGTCCAATTGCAGTAATTACTTGCCCTGTAGATTTTGTTCCTTTATAAGAAGCCAGTTTAATAAAACAAATTTCAGCTTCAATAGTAAGGTATTTAAAAAGGTCAGATGCAAACATGAATGAACCATTCAGAATAGCAACGAATAAGGGCTTCTTGTCTGCATAATCGGCATCTAATTGTGCCGCTAATTCTTTTACTTTTTCCTGTATTAGGTATTCTGGTAAATAAGGCTCAAATGCTTTGTTGTGCAGGTGTATGATTGACATGCAGATATTATTTCGGTTGTTTAACGATAGTATTATTGTTGGGGATTGCGGTTGGTGCTCTTAAGTTTATTTTATCACCCTCACGCAATAATGCATCTTTCTTTATTTTATTATATTCTAATAAACTTTCTAATCGGACGCCTTCTTTCTGACTGATACTGGCTAATGTTTCATTAGCTGTAGAAAAATGAAAATCAGTAGCGCCTTTTTTTAATTTCTTTTCTAAAAAGATTAATTGATCGTTTGTTAAAATATCTGATTCTGAAAGCTCATTGAACTCTATAAGTCTGCTTAATGAAATATCATAGTTGTTAGCGATGCTTAAAAGCGATACTCCTGCTTCTGCATAAATAACACGCGAATGATTTATCGTAAAAACAGTATTTGGATAGGATACATTTTTTTTAACTGAAGCACCTGTAATTTCCTGTTTTTTAACAGAGGATTCTTGTTCGTTATTTTCTTCCGGTTCCGTAGCTTCAATCGACTTTTTAACAATGATTGGTGTGGCATCCAGATCTGGAACACTTGTATTTATTAAAGCATCAGATTGATTAATGATTCTTTGCTTTTTAGTATTATTGGGATTTCGTTTATTACTGGTAGTGATTTCAGTGAATGGTTTACCTAATGCTACTAAACTATATTGTTGTAATTGATAGTCGTTAATCAATTTTAATAATCGCTGAGGATAATCTTTTTCTGTAGCGTAGCCAGCTTTTTTTAAACCATAAGCCCAGCCAGCATCATCAGTAGGTTCTAATTTAAAAAGAAAAGCATACCAATCTCTCGTCATTAAAAAATTGGAATGGTCTTTATAAGAATCTTCTGCAGTTGGATAAACTCTGAAGCACTCTTTTTTTAAATCATCATCATGATAGGTTTTTTGACCGGTCCATTCTGTTTTGCATTTAATCCCAAAATGATTATTTGCATTTACAGCAAGATCACTTTCTCCAAATTGAGATTCCAAGATTCCCTGAGCCAAGGTAATAGATGCAGGGATACCTGTTCTTTGCATTTCAGCAATAGCTAAGTCTTTATATTTATCGATATAAGCTTCTGCTTTTTCACGCTGAGCGTGTAAAGTGGTGCTGATTATTAAAACTATAAATAGCGTAATTCGCTTCATCAATTCTTCTTTTTAATTAGCAACAAGCCGTCCCTAATCGTTAATAACACTTGTTCAGTTCTCTCATCTGCCAATACATGTTCATTAAATGCCTGTATCGCTTTGGCACTTTTCCCGGAAATGGGGTCCTCTAATACCTGTCCATGGAATAAAACATTATCTGCAATAATCCAGCCAGTTTTACTTAATCTAGGAACGATTAATTCGTAATAATCGATATATCCTGTTTTGTCTGCATCAATAAAAACCAGATCCCATTCTATAGGAAGGGTAGGTATTATTTCTTTGGCATCGCCAATATGCAGGTGTATTTGCTTATTCCAAGCTGATTTACTGAAATTTAGTTTTGCAGTTTGGGCATCTTCTGTTCTTAATTCGATGGTATGAAGTTCGCCTGTATTTGTTAATCCCTCGGCTAAACAAAGCGCACTATATCCGGTAAAACTCCCTATTTCAAGGATTCTTTCAGGATGTATCATCTGGCTTAAAAATGCAAGCATTTTTCCCTGTAACTGACTACTAAGCATATGTGCATGCGGATGCAACTCCTTTGTTTCGCTTTGTATATGCTCTAATAGCGTAATATCAGGCGAACTGAATTTTTCTGCGTATGCTTCAACTAGTGGATGGACCAATTCCATCGGGCGAAATTAATCTATTCTTTGACTGTTTGAGGCTTGGATACCAGCAAAAGGCCTAAAAAAGTAATCAATCCATTGATGATTAACAATTCTGGACCAAGTTTAAACCCCCTTAATAAGCTATCCTGATTATAATCTATCAAAAAACAGACAAATGGTGCACCTACACAAATGAATGGCACGAATTTGTCGATTACGTTTCTTTTTAGTAGGATTCCGAATGAAAACAAGCCTAATATAGGTCCATAGGTATAGCTGGCAATTTTTAGAATCACGGAAATCATACTGGCACTATTTACCTGTTTAAATATGAGCACAAAAACAAGAAATACCAGTGCAAAAGATAGATGCACCCTTTGGCGGATTTTCTTCTTTTTCACGTCTGTTAGGTCATTGTTTCTTTGAATTCCCAATATGTCGATGCAGAAAGTAGATGTGAGCGCAGTAATAGCACCATCAGCACTTGGAAATAGTGCAGATATGAGGGCAATGATAAAAATTACAGAAACAAATGCTGGCATATGCTGTAAAGCAATTGCAGGAAATAATTTGTCACCGGTTTCAGTAATCCCTTGTTGACCGGCATATAGATATAATAAACCACCTAGGTATAAAAATATTAAAATGGAAAAGGCCAATACAAGTGACATTGAGATCACATTTTTTTGAGAGTCTTTCAATTTTTTTACGGAGATATTTTTTTGCATCATCTCCTGGTCCATTCCCGTCATTGTTACTGTAATAAAAGCTCCAGCAAGTATTTGTTTTACAAAATAGAGTCGATCCATTGGGTTGGTGAAGAAAATCTTGGAGTATCCTTTTTGAGACATGGCTTCAATGCTACCTGCAAAACCTATGTGTAGGTTATTTAAAATATATACCACGCAAATAATTAACCCCAATAACATACAACTCGTTTGAAGTGTATCTGTCCATACAATAGTTTTTACCCCACCTTCAAACGTATATAAAAGAATCATGGATAATATGATGAGTGTAGTAACCCAAAAAGGAATACCAAAACTATTGAGGATAGCATCTTGCAAAATATTTACTACTAAATACAAGCGGGCTGTGGCACCTAAAATTCTTGATAATATAAAGAAAGAAGCTCCAGTTTTGTAAGATTTAAAACCCAGACGAGTCATTAAATAATTATAAATTGACGTAAGATTTAATCGATAATAAAGTGGTAAAAGCACATAGGCAATTAATGCATATCCAATAATATATCCGATAGTTACTTGAAAATAGGCAAACCCTT
This sequence comes from Bacteroidota bacterium, assembly GCA_037139075.1. Lineage (GTDB taxonomy): Bacteria > Bacteroidota > Bacteroidia > Chitinophagales > Chitinophagaceae > Sediminibacterium. The sequence continues at coordinate 7,661 of JBAXHC010000052.1, read as the reverse complement.
CTTTGGCAACATTTCCAGGTACGCTTACAAATGTTACTCCGCTTAAAGAAGTGCCTACCATTCCGAAGGCAACCAGCATCCAGTTACTACTTTTATTGCCAATGAAAAAAGATTCGTTTGTACTATTTTTTCCGGTAAACCAAGCTACAGCTAGTAGAATTAAGAAATAAATAATAACAAAAGAAAAGAGAAGTAATGGCGACATAAAGGATTGGTTAACGTTAAAGAAATTGAAATCTAGTTAAAATAATTCAGCTACATTTCAGTTGTAAATTTAGTGTTATGAAAGTTAAGAGCTTTGCAGTTTTTTGCGGATCCAAATCTGGCTTGAATGGTGCATTTGAAGAACAGGCAATACAGTTGGGAAGAATCATGGCTGAAAATAATATTAGCCTGGTTTATGGTGGTGGAAATAAAGGGTTGATGGGAGCCGTGGCAAACTCGGTAATGGATGCTGGGGGTAAGGTTATTGGTGTGATGCCGGAAATACTAATGGAATGGGAAGCCGGGCACAAATCTATAACAGAACTTATTGTGGTAAAAGATATGCATATAAGAAAAAAGATGATGTATGAGCTATGTGATGCTGCAATTATTTTACCCGGGGGCAATGGAACATTAGATGAAATGTTTGAAATGCTAACATGGAATACACTTAATATTCATGATAAGAAAATAGTATTATTAAATTCGAATGGATTTTATGTGCATTTAATTGCACATATTGAAACCATGTTTGAGCAAGGTTTCTTATATGAAAATTGGAAAGAACGTTTAATTGTTTGTAATAGTCCCGAAGAAATTATTTCCTGCTTGGTTTAAGATACATTCCAAAACCTGCTTTGAAAACTGGAATTGGATCATTGAATTGATCGCGATAAGGTGAATTTTTATTTTGTAAAATATCCATCATTAGGGTTACATAAGAATAACGATTTCCAATAAAATGAGATCCATAACCAATTCCAACTAATAAGCTTCCTGCATTATAATTATACTTTAAGGTTGTGCTGGTTGACATATTTTTTTGTGTGGAATTGATCCAGTTAAATTCTGGCTGTATTTGAATATGGAAAAAATTCACAGGCCAGATTCTTATAAAACTACCCGCACCATAACTTAAGTTTTGATATTTAATATTACTGAAGTCATTGGGGTTTTGTGAAAAATAATTCAGATTAAAAGCGATACCCGCATCCATCCACTTTGTAAGGCTATAACCGATTTCTGGATTAATACCCACGTTGAATGATTTACCGGCAATACCCAGATTTATACCGGTACCAATAAACAGATTTTCTTTTTTAAATTTTCCTTTATCAAAATTTGAATCTGCACTTTGCGCAAATAAAATATTGCCTAGAAAGATCGTACAAATGATAAATAGGGCTATGCGCATAGGAACTGGACTTTGTGCAAACCTATGAAATGAGCACTTAATCTTTTGTATAATTTCTGTAAAATATTGTTAGATTTCTTGATATAACCGCTTTTTTTGGCTTAAATAGTACTAAAAGGAGTCTTTCTTGGAATTAGTTACAAACGTGTATTTATTACACATATCCTTTGTCGGTTTAAATGAATCTATTATTTTAGCTAACTACTTACGATTGCTTGTAATAGTCTCTAAACCAATTTATTGGGAAACCATAGCTTGCTTGCTATAAGCCGCCTTATTTGGCGGCTTTTTTTATTGGGGGGATACTAAAATCTTCTATTATTTATAAGGCAGGATGATGGTAAAAATACTTCCTCCTTCAGGATTAGGAGTATATTCTATGGTCCCTTCATGTAATTCAATGATTTGTTTCACAAGGAAAAGACCAATACCTGTTCCCCTGATATGGGCTACATTTTCAGCTCTTTCAAAAAGCTTATACAATTTCCGCACATAAGTTTCGGGTATGCCTAGTCCGTTATCGGTTATTTTTATTTGTAATTTTTTTGAATTTAATTTAACGACAACTGTTGGAACTGGCATTTGAGGTGAGTACTTAAAAGCATTAGATAAGATATTATCAATTGCTATTGTTAGTTTTAATTTATCAGCTGAAATCTGTTCTTCTTTTCCACTAATCTTAAGCGATGCTTTTCTTCCATCTTCTTGAATATTTGACTGCCTTTCAACAAGAGTTTTAATAAATTCTTTGAAATTAAATGTTTGTTTGTTTATTGAAAATGCTCCTGATTCAATTTTTTCAATTGTAATAACCTCACTGATAATATTGGTCAGTCTTTCCACTTCTGATTCTATTTGAACTAATTTGCCGTCGAACTTTTTTTTGAGTGTCTCTGGTAATCCTTCACAGTACATTTGCATGGCTTCAGCGCTAAGACTGATAATGGAAAGGGGAGTTCTTATTTCGTGAGATACGGTGGTTATAAAATTCGATTTGGATTCTGTTAATTGTTTTTCTTTTTCAAAATTCGCAATAATTTGTTTTTCAACTCTTTTTCTGTTAGTGATATCAATACCGTAACCAATTACTAATTCAATCTCCCCATTCTCGCCTATCATTGGATAAAAATTGCGAAGTATGTATTCACTTTCGTTATCAGTGATTTTTATTTCATCCTCCCAGGAGCATATTTTTTTAGTTTCAAGTGCCTCGTTAAAATAGGCTCTTCTAACATCTACCAATGTGGTTGGTTTGTTTCTTAAACGTGCATAATCTTCATCTCTTTTACCAATAATCCATTCTCTTAACTCTTGATTTTTGATGCCATATTTATTTACAAATAAATAAGTGTGGTTCTTGTCAAATACAGCAATATCTGCAGGTATATTATTTAAGATCGATTGGAAGAAATTACGTTGTATTTCTATACCTTTTTTTAATTCGATTTCTAAGGTGATATCTTTATAGGTCCATAAATGCCCTCTATATTTATTATTAACAAAAATGGGATAATAGTTTCGTTCTAACGTTTTGTTAGTAACTGTTTCTAGGATCTCTTTTTCATCAATTAATCTATTTTGTAATAATGTATTAATTCTGGAAACAAACAAATCAGGGTTCTTAAAAAATCCTTTGCTTTGTTCAGCTGACTCTGAGCAATCAGCACCAATCATTTGTTCGGGGGTTGCTGGAATTCCAAATAAATCTATAAATTTTTGGTTGGTGAAAAGTATTTTTCGATTTTCATCTTCCATTAATAAACTATGCTCACTATTATTGACCAATATTTCTAATTGGTTTTCGATAGTTTCAATTCTTTTTTTGGATGCCTTTAATTCACTGATTTCATTTCCTACAATCGAGATTGATTGATCTGAAACATCAACAGTAAGCGTTAATTCATAAGATTTTTTATTGGTATAAATAAGGATGTTTTCTAACGACTGATTTCCTTTAATATTTTCTAAAATGCTAGCTAAGAATTCTGTTCTCGGCATATTTTTCCCTTCAATACTAATTTCATTAAAAGATGCAAAAACATTGTTTTGAAATAGTAGATTTCCTTCTGCAGAAAAAATCGCAAATGGGTGCTTTGTTAATTCTAAAACTTTTTCAAGTCCTTTATGCATGAGGCAAATTATGTATTTAATTAATAACTTATAATCTCGTTTTCAAATTTAGAAAGTACAAAAATCTTCATAATTAATGATTTGAATTTGTTAAACACGATTTATTGATATTATAGTACGAAATAGTTTCTATTTAAAATAGCAGTTGCGGAATAATTGATAAGAATAGATTATTTAGTTAATGTGTCGAACTAAATAAGCGGCTATTTTTACTTTTTAACCAAGTTGTGGAACCCCCATACGGTATAGTGAAACAAAATTAATTTATCTGTGAGTAAAACAAAAGTGTTGTTGGTTGATGATGAGCTGCGTTTAGTCGAAACACTCCAGGAGATTCTCGATGTAAATGGCTATGAAACAACATTGGCAATAGACGGTATTCAGGCACTCGAAAAATGCAGGGAATTCATGCCTGATATTATTCTATGTGATATTATGATGCCAAAAATGGATGGATTTACTTTTTTTCATCATTTTAGAGAAACTATTAGCGCAGATACTCCTTTTATTTTTCTTACTGCTAAATCAGAATATTCTGATATAAGAGCAGGAATGTTAAAAGGTGCAGATGATTATTTAGTAAAACCAGTAAAGGGTAAAGATGTTATTGACGCCATTCAAACCAGGCTTTTAAGACAAACCCAAATACTTTCTCCTGAATTAAAGCGAGTTGAAAAATTAGAAAATACCATTGGTCTAATAACCATGCACGAGTTTAAGAACCCACTAACCGCGATTATTGGCTTTTTGGACCTTATAAAAACAAAAATCGATACGATTGAAAAAGATGTTTTAGAAGAATACCTTTCCTATATTGAAATGGGTGCCAACAGGATTATCAGCTTATTGACCAAAGTTACTACCTGGCACCAAATGCAAAATCATGGAAATCAACTCAATCATGGTTCCAATAGAACCGAATTAAGTGGGATAGTAGCACAAATTGCGCTAGAAATAGCAAAAAAATATCATCGAATAAATGATTTAGCTTTACAATTGAAGTTTAAGCCTTTGATTGATCTCTCCCCCGAATTGATTAAAGCATGTTTTTCTGAATTAATTGACAATGCCTTTAAATTCTCTCTGAATGGGGATTTGGTTCAGGTTTCTGTTAATTCTGAAGATATGAAATGTATCGTAACTATTGAGGATAATGGTAACCGTTCTTTTGCCTCTGAATTAATGGAATATGAACCATTTACTCAGTTTGGGAAAAAGACATTTGAGCAACAAGGTTTAGGAATAGGAATTAATATATCCAAATCTATAGCAGATTTGGTTAAAGGAGGCGTTGAATTTTTAAATAATAAACCACAGGGTATTATAGCTAAAGTAACTATCCCTGTAAACGAATAATACTGATTCTATGAATTTAGACAAAAGCAACATTTTACTGGTAGAAGATGACGAAAAATTAAGGTCAACTCTGATTGAATTATTAGAGCCATACTATAATATAGCATCTACTGATAATGGTGAATCTGTATTAGCATTAGTAGAAAGGCATAAACCCAAAGTGATTGTTCTTGACATCATGCTCAGTGGTTTCATGGATGGTTTTTCTGTTTTGCGCTTATTAAAACAAGACGATAGATTTATAGATACCCCTGTGATATTTATTTCTGCTTATGGGCAAGAATCTCAAATTCAAACAGGATTGTCTTTAGGTGCAAACGATTATATCGTTAAGCCATTTAACGTTAAAATGCTGCATCTGAAATTAGAGAGCTTGATAAAACTGAGAACTGCAATTCAGAATAAAGTAATTAAGACCGAATTAAGTAATCATATAGATCCAGGTTTTGCAAATAATCAATTGCAAGAGTTCGAAAAAATCATTGAAGAGATTCTACTGAAGGATGCCGATCTTTCTATTCACGATATTTCTCAACGATTGAATTTGAGTGTAAGCACTTTTGAGAGAATCGTCAAGAAAGCTTACAAAATGCCCCCTAACCGATATATATTAAACAGGAGATTAGAAAAGGCCAATTTATTATTGTCTAGTACTGATTTACCGATTAAAGAAATCTCAATGACCATGGGGTTTAATTCTGTTTCCTATTTTACTAAATGTTATAAGGCATTATACGGATTTTCGCCCTCTACTAGAAGAAAGAAATAGAAATTAGCAAAAATTGTTATTTTAGGCTATTTTCGTTACCCCTAAGTAGCTACATGTCTAATATTGAAAGATTTCAGGAATACACTTTAATCATAGCGGATGATGATCCTATTCATCGTTTGTTATTGAATATACATTTCCGGGAACTGCATTTGCCAATTGTGGAAGCTTCTAATGGACAAGAATTATTAGAATTATTTGAAAGCTTCAATGGTAAGCCCATCATACTTTTGCTTGACCTGCACATGCCTGATTTAGATGGCTATGAGGTAATTCAATTAATGTCTACTGAGCCTGAAAAGTATAAAAATATTAAAACCATCGTACTGAGTGGAAGTAGCGCACTAGATCTGGATAAAGATTGGATACATGAATATGTGTATGGATTTGTAGAAAAGCCCATCAACAAATCTGCGATGATTGAAATGATTACAGAAGCTGCTAATTAGTAGTCAGCACCAATCCTTCTAAATTAAATTTTTCGGGAAATTTTCCAGTAACAGTTTTATAAAAATCCTTGATTTGATTTGCGTCTATTAATGGATCGCCCGTTAAATAAATTAATGGCCCAAAACCAGCCAATTTTTTCTTGTAATCGAGATAGCCTAAAAGAATAGGGACATTTGCACCCAATGCTACATGGTAAAATCCGGTTTTCCATTTCTCCACCTTACTTCTTGTGCCTTCTGCCGGAATTGCAAGCATAAGTTTTTCATTGTCTTTGAAAAGTTGAATCATTTCATCCACTAACTTGTTTTTTGAATGACGATAAACTGGTAAACCACCAGACTTCTCCATAATCCCTTTGATGGGCCATCTGAACAGTTCATTCTTTGCCAGATACCGAACAGGCAAATTGTAATGAAAAAAAACAGCGAGGCTATAAAGAAAATCCCAATTTGATGTGTGTGGAGCTGCAATAACCACACAGCGGTCATAATTATCAGGAAGATTCACATCCATTTTCCATCCATTCCACTTAAATAACCACACAAATACTTTCCGCATTCCAATCGTTTTGGCACAAAGAAAGGGATAAAAATGGATTTAGTCCTTATATTTAATATCAGCTTTGATCCGTTTTATTCGCCTGATCAATGTACCATAAAAACATTTCTATGAATACAATTGATATATCTGAATTAAAAAAACTCCTTACTCAGTTAGAACATGCAATTCCTGATTTTGAAATGAAAAATCTATCGATTTCAAATTCAAATATTGGTTGGCATATAGAACATGCTCTAATGGTTTTTAATGGTATCATCAATACCACTTCAAAATCAATTCCGAAAGATTATAAATGGTCATTTAATTTTAAAAGAATTGTAGTTTTTACAAAGAAAAAAATACCCCGGGGTGTTGCAAAAGCACCAAAAATGGTTGTCCCCAAAGAAGATTACACCTTGGAAAGTTTGAGAATCCATTTAGAAAAAGCAAAGTCGAAATTAGAGCAGCTACTGGATTTAGATCCTCACCAGTTTTTCAATCACCCTGGCTTTGGAAATCTGAGGCTAAAAAAAACGGTTCAATTTTTAGCTATTCATACGAAACATCATTTGGATATTATTGAGGAGATAAAGAAAAGTGAAAAGTGAAGCATTAAGTTAACCCCGGCCTTTAGGCTGGGGATTAGATAAAGGAGGTTAGATAGGAGCTTCAGCCCCTGCGCTGTGAGTACATTTAAGTGGATACCATTCTCAAGTTGAAACAGTGGAGTGCCAGGGCTAAAGCCCGAGCTGCATTATATTTTATGACCCTAGGCTGAAGCCTAGGGTTAACAACTTGGAGTATTTAATTTAGTTGATATTATTGAAGATATAATGAAGAGTGAAGTTAACCCCAGCTTTCAAGCTGGGGTTGCTAGTAGTAGAAAACAAATGGGCTTTAGCCTTTGCGATATGCTTGTTTCTTGGCGAATCGATATTATACTAGAACCAGTCTCAGCGTTTGGGCTAAAGCCCGAGCTGCATTATATTTTATGACCCTAGGCTGAAGCCTAGGGTT
>JBAXHC010000051.1:0-20511 GCA_037139075.1 Bacteroidota bacterium | reverse complement strand
TCAAATGCAAAGGCACGGGTTCTGCCTGCCACATTATTGGGTCCTGCTAATTGATACACATTTGTAGAAGGTCCATTAATTCCAAATCCAGTTTGCACAATACCATTGGCCCCCGCTAGTCTTCCTTGGTTTCCAGCAATGGGCATGAGCTTGGCTTGTTCCAATTCCAATTGATAAATGTTAGCAGGAATTTTTCCGGTTTTCGGATCCTTCAGCATATCGTTATCGTATCGAAAACGTTCTGCTGTCATCTCTGCTCTTTTAGTAGGATTCTCTTCTTCATCCTCCCCGAATTCTTCCATACCAAATTTATTCTTGTGTTCACTTTGTTCTTTATTCCAATGCCAAGCTGCAAATGACAAACCTAGAATTACTAAAGAAAGGATGATCCCTTTTTTCATGTTCAAAATTGATTATTTATCTAAGATAGAGTATCTCTCATAAACGGCAAATGCAACCTTAAAGGTTGCCTATGAAATTAAGAAGGGAAGGTTTATTTTTCAATTAATATTTTCCTGATATATGTTTTACTGTTATGGTTGATTTTGAGGATAAACATATCTGAACCATAACTACTCATATCTAGAGTTTTATTGTACTTGCCAATAAAACCGGGGTAATTTTCTTCATGAACTTTTTGACCAACTGTATTAAATATTTCTAAAGTCAAGTTTTTCTTAACATTCATTTCAAAACTAATATTAACAAGTCCTTTAGAAGGATTTGGGGAAGATGTTAATTTAATTTCACCTACCAACAAATCATTCAATGCAGTTACAGCCACATTTATCACGTTGGAACTTTTAGAACATCCGTTTGTATCTGTAACCACAGTCTTGTAGGAGCCTGATTTTGTTGGTTTAAGATGACTTGAAGTACCTCCATTAACAACCAAAGTATCATTTAAGTACCATTGATTTCCACTTGTAGCATTACTTGCTAATGAATCTGCAACTTGTGTAATTACTGGTGCAATACCATTAGTTACAAGAACAGCAGTACGATCACTCACACAATCATTCGTGTTGATCTTCATATCATACAGCCAGTAATAAAAGTTCTGATAGTTATTAGGAAGCGCTGTTGTAGAAGCACTATTTCCAGTAATAGAAATTACATTTGGTAAACTTATTGGATATGGATTTGGATTTACTGCATTATTTCTAAATATTGATGCACCACCTTGACAATCGATAATAATGATATGATTACCAATAGTAGGAACTGGTAAATTCAAGGTATAAATTGATCCTGTATCTGCAGCATTATTTATAGTTGATGTTGATCCATCTGCATTTGCAGGAGTAGGTGTTGGAGTTGATGGGTAAACTGAAATAGCAGCGCTAGAAATTGGAGTATAACTATAGCTACTATGACTTGCATCAGACCAGGATCCAAAATCCGCTAATGTAAAAGTGATAGTTCCTGGATAAGATATAAATAATCTGGCTGTTTCAATAGTTAGTGGTACTGAATTATTGATATTAATAAACTGTCCTGAAAAGCTGTTATAACCACCACTTGGGTAAGCCATTTTATTCTTTAGACCTATTGTACCTCTATATTCTTTTCCTACATAGAAAGTATTATCAGAAGGAATATTGGTAGTACTAACATTATAACCTGTTGCAATCGGTGTGCCCCCTGTAGCTGTAGTGTACCAGAAATAATTAGAGGCTAAAATAGGGTTGGTTACTTTTAATATGGCATTATTTCCACAGATAGTTCCAGATCCTGCAGGGCCAGCATGAACAGGAGCTGTAGTAATTGTTGTAGAATTACTATTGTTGCTGGCATTTTGATCTGTTACAAGATTTACTGAACTTGTTATTGTATAAGTTGTATTTGGGAGGCTTGAATAAGGTTTAGGAAAAGTGTAATCCACTAATCCTAAAGCAGGAATGGTTAATGGATAATTTGTATTAAAAGTCAACACATTTGTACTGCCATTATTAACTTGTAAACTAATGGGTACATTGGTTTGATCAATGGTACCATTATTTTTTATGGAGATTGAAACATACTGACTATCAACACCGCAACTTCCAGAAGTTGGAATGAGTAGTTGATTTAAACTTAGATCATTTGAAGGATTCACAACACGTAACCGGAAATCTGAAGTCTCTCCATTTGCATAGGTGCCGCAACCTTTTACGGCAGAGGTATCATTTGTTTCCTGTACAACAATGCGCATCAAATATATATTCCCAATAGGTAAACTTGCTTTGGTAATAATATTACCAGTTAAAACACTTGTAGGAGTGATGATTACTGTGCTACTGGTAACTTGCTCGTTTGTTTCAAATTGGCCATTATTATTATAGTCAATAAATACTTTTACAACCCTTGGATTTGAACTGGCATCACAAGTTCCAGTTTTAATATAAAACGGAATGGTTTGAGATGCTTCTATATCGATGCTGGCATTTGTATTGTCAGTATAGGTAGTACAAGTAGTATGATTGCTATAGTGTAGTGATTTAAATGAAACACTATCGATTCTGGCACCAGCTGAACTTAGGGCATACGATGCACAAGTTGCAACACCACCAACGCCACTCACTATTAAAGAGTATGGTTGTTGGCCTCTTTGTAAATTTCCTTTATGTGAAACTATAATGGTGTAGGTCTGTCCTGGTACGGCACTATCCACATAAACCTTCTCAATATTATCTAAAACATTATCGCCTTTTACAGCAGGATTATCAGGATTTACTGGGTCTAATACCCATGGCAAATAAGCTTTAGTTCCTTTCAAAATTTTGATATCAAGGTCATTGACAAGCTTTCTTGCAGGGTTGTTCAAAACATTAGTGATGTCTACCGGACCCTTTGGATCAGTCCAACTAATGGTTGCAACTAACGGACCAACTCCAGAAGCTATTACAGTATAACTAGCAGTATTGCCGTTCACCAGATTATTTTCATAAACTAAATGATTACTCGTACTTGCATTATTGCTTGGGATAGCTGCAGTTAAAACTGTAGCAGCTTTTTCTACATTTAAAACTCCCCATCCATATTGATAATCGGGTCCATCAGAAGGGCCGGCTTCATCAGCAGTATGAATTGCTAATCCTTTTAATGTGGCAGAACGTAGAAATTGTGCGGGTTTTAATTTGCTATAATATTCCTGTAACAACAATAAGGATCCAGTTACATTGGGAGTAGACATGGAAGTTCCAGAACTAAGCGCATAACTGGTATTGCTGGTTGAAATGGAAGAAAGTATATCAACTCCATCAGCTACCAGATCTGGTTTAATTCTTCCATCGTCTGTAGGACCGAAATTGCTGAAGTATGCAATTCTTGCATCATCTTTTCTTGTATAACCACTGGGTATTCCTTCAATTGCTCCAACAGTTAAAATATTTTTTGCATTTCCATCCCAGGGAATGGTATTGTATGAATTATTATCGCTGATACCCAATGGGCGATTTCCTGCGTTTACCATTTGATTTAAACTATCGAAACGATAATAAACATCGCCAACTGCTGGACCATTTTCTCCACGATTATTTCCTGCTGCTTTTACAATTAAATAGTTTGGTGCGTTATAGGCAATTGAATCTAAGAGTTGTGCATCAGTACTATAATATCCAAATTTATAATCTTCCTGTTCTTTTGGTCTGCCATAAAATTCCCAACGATTCATTCCTGCATTAAAACTCCAGCCTGATATGATTCCGTAAGAGTGATTCGAAAGCAAAAGATTGGAAGCTTCCCCCATCATTTCAGAAATATCGTTGTTGTAATCATAAGCAACAATACCCTGCATTCCGAAAGCCATTCCTTTTGCTAATGGATTTATTCCAGTTGCAATCATAGTTCCAGCTACGTGTGTAGCATGATCTTCTATATTAGAGGGCTGATCTTTTTGTGTAATTCTTCCAACTAATTCTACGTGGGTTCCCAAGATTTTTCCTTCATCCCAAACGCCCAATTTATTTTTTAGAATATCTGCTGACCCACTTAAACCTAGTCCACTATTACCACCTGGCCATAATTGGTTGGCTCTTGTGGTTGCAGCTGCAATGGTATTATTCTGACTAATATAATATTTAGGAAATCCTAGAAAATCTACTCCAACTAACTGACCAATTCTGCCCTCCTTGTTTTTAATAGAAATTTGCCAGCCTTTTTCTTTGGCTAAGGACATGGCTTTAGCGTAATTGGTATTTTCAACCAATCGAAATCCATGGCCTGCTCTTTCCAGCAATTCGCTGTTTGTAGTTAATTGAGCAGCTCCATTGATTGAAATTAAGCCCAGAAAAACTATTAACATTTTCAATCTAAACATGACGCCACTTAATTATATTTTTATAGGGGGATACCTTTTTTTCTAACAACCTAAAATTAGGATACCTTAATACCCTAAAATGTAGTATGAAACCCCATTTTACCCTAGCCATAATCACTACAACGTTCATAGCATGCTTATCCACAAAAAAGCTGAATATTACTACAGCTGGTCAGGGTATAACAGGCTATGTTGTTGAAAACCAAGGAAATCGTATGCCAATGAAAGGAATTGAGCAGAAAATTTCCAAAGGTTTTGTATGTACCATTATAATTTTTGAACCCACATCGATAAACGAAACAACCCCCCATAATATTTCAAACCTGTATGAAATTATTCATACAAAACAGGTTTCGTTAGTAGAAACGGATTCGAGCGGCCATTTTTCTGTGGATCTGCCAGTTGGGAAATATTCCCTTTTTATAAGGTTGGGAAATAAATATTATGCTAATTTATTTAACCAATTCAACCAAATAGGCTTGTTTGAGGTGTTACCAAACAAATATACGGAAGCTAAATTAATAATGAATAAGACAGCAACCTTTTGATTCGCCCTATATTTGCAAACCTTTCGAGTCAGCAGGTGTTAATCCTGTGAGGGATGTTTGATTGTATGAATATTGGTGTATTGTTAGAAAAGTATCAAAAATCACCCCGCCTTTTTCAATTGGCGGATAGGTTATCTATTGCCCAACGTTTACAGCAGAGCGATATTCAAAAGATTTTTCTTAAAAATTTACAGGGGAGTAGTGCTGAATTCATTGTGAGTAGTGTTTTTATGAACGATGCCTGTTCGCAACTCAATCATCTGGTGGTTCTTAATGATGCAGAAGAAGCTGCCTATTTTCAGAATACACTCGAGAATCTAACCAATGCATTAGACCTTTTTTATTTTCCCTCTTCTTTTAAAAACAGGAAAAATTTTCGGCTACTCAATAGCTCGCATGTGATGTTGCGTACAGAAGCGTTGACAAAACTTTCTGGTGGGGGTAATAAAAAAATTATAGTTACTTATCCTGAAGCACTTTTCGAAAAAGTGGTGCTGCCTAAAACACTTACCGGAAATATTATTCATATAAAAGTAAACGAGACCATTCAGTTAAATAATCTGATGGAATTGTTTGTGATGTATGGTTTTCAAAGAACGGATTTTGTATATGAGCCAGGACAGTTTGCTTTGCGTGGCGGAATCCTTGATATTTATTCCTATGGCAATGAAAAGCCTTATCGGGTAGAATTATTTGGCAATGAGGTAGACAGTATTCGAATCTTTGATCCCGAAACACAATTGAGCGAAAGAAAGCTTTTGCAGGTTAATATTATACCCAATGTAGAAACACAATTCGAAACAGGTGAGAAGGTATCACTCCTTGAATTTCTTCCTGAAAACACCGTGGTTTGGTTGAAGGATTGGGATGTGATTAGCGGTAAGATCGAGCAACAGGAAGAAGAACTGGATGGGTTTATGGGCTTGGTGGAAGATGGTTACCGAATGAATAATTCTGATGAGGAAGATGATTCCAGGATTGTAAAAATTGTTACAAAAGAAGACTTTGTTTCTGCAAAAACGATCCAGGAATTATTAGTATCAAGAGATATAGTAGAGTTTGGATACAGACCACATCTGGCAAATTTTGAAATTGAATTTGATACAAAAACACAACCTTCTTTCAATCGGCAATTTGATCTTTTGATTAAAGATCTGAAGGCACATGAAACTGCGAATTACGAGATCTTTATTTTTGCAGAACAAGCCAGGCAACTGGAAAGATTGAGTAGCATTTTTACAGACTTGCAAACTGAGATTCAATTTGTTCCTGTAGCAACCAGCATTCATGAAGGTTTCATTGATGAAGACTTGAAAGTAGTCTGCTATACAGATCATCAAATATTTCAACGATATCATAAATATAAAGTCAAACAAGCGTATAATAAGAATAAGGCTTTAACGCTAAAAACCTTGCGCGACCTGCAACCTGGAGATTATGTAACACATATGGATCATGGTGTGGGAACTTATAGTGGATTACAGAAAATAGAGATCAACGGAAAAATACAGGAAGCAGTAAGAATTATTTATAAGGATAGTGATATTCTTTATGTGAACATCAATTCGCTACATAAGATTTCGAAGTATACAGGGAAGGAAGGAACCGCTCCTAAGATTAATAAATTGGGTAGCGATGTCTGGAATAAACTGAAAGAAAAAACAAAGACCAAGGTTAAGGAAATTGCATTTGATCTGATCAAGTTATACGCGCAAAGAAAAGCGCAACAGGGATTTGCACATGCCCCTGATACCTATATGCAAACTGAATTGGAAGCTTCCTTTATTTATGAAGACACGCCAGATCAGAGTAAGGCAACTGCCGATGTAAAAAGGGATATGGAAAGTGCATCGCCCATGGATCGATTGGTTTGTGGTGATGTTGGTTTTGGAAAAACAGAAGTTGCAATTAGAGCTGCATTCAAAACTTGTGTTGATGGAAAACAGGCAGCTATTTTAGTGCCTACAACAATCCTTGCTTTTCAACATTACAAAACATTCCAGGATCGTCTCAAAGATTTTCCTGTTACGGTTGATTATATTAATCGATTTAAATCAGCCAAAGAAAAGAAGGACACTTTACAACGTTTAGAAGAAGGTAAAATAGATATCATTATTGGTACTCATGGTTTATTAGGAAAAGAAGTAAAATTCAAAAACTTAGGAATCATGGTGATTGATGAAGAACAGAAATTTGGAGTGGGACATAAGGAAAAATTAAAAACATTAAAAACAAATGTGGATTGTTTAACCCTTACAGCTACACCAATTCCACGAACCTTGCAATTTAGTTTAATGGGTGCACGCGATCTGAGTATCATGAATACCCCGCCGCCAAACAGACAACCCATTCAAACAGAGGTACAGGTCTTTAATGAAGACATAATTCGAGATTCTATCTATTATGAAACAGAAAGAGGCGGGCAGGTTTTCTTTATTCATAATCGGGTACATGGCCTTGCAGAGATGTGTGCTTTGATTCAAGGGTTATGCCCCGATTTGAGTATTGGTTTTGCCCATGGTCAGTTGGAAGGACATGAATTGGAAGAAAGAATTTTGGATTTTATCGATCGCAAATACGATGTTTTAGTATGCACCAATATTGTTGAAAGCGGTGTTGATATACCCAATGTAAATACGATCATCATTAATAATGCCCACCATTTTGGATTAAGCGATTTACATCAATTGCGCGGTAGAGTTGGTAGGAGCAATAAAAAAGCATTCTGTTATTTGTTGGGTCCGCCTATGAGCAGTTTGCCCACCGATAGTAGAAAACGTTTACAAACCTTAGAACAGTTCAGCGATTTAGGAAGTGGTTTTCAAATTGCCATGCGCGATTTAGATATTCGAGGTGCAGGTAATATGTTAGGTGGTGAGCAAACTGGTTTCATGGCAGAGATTGGATTTGAAATGTATCAGAAAATTTTGGAAGAAGCCATTCGTGAATTGAAGCGCACAGAGTTCAAAGAATTATTTAAAGATGAAATAAGTAAGCAGGATGATTTTGTGATTGATTGTACCATCGATACTGATTTGGAAATATTGATTCCAGATAGTTATGTAGAGAGTATTACAGAAAGATTGAGTTTATATACAAGATTAGATAGCTGCGAAAATGAAACAGAACTTCAATTGTTTCACGAAGAAATGGTTGATCGATTCGGTCCCATTGTACCGCAAGTAGATGATCTTTTTACTACAGTACGTTGCAGATGGCTGGCAGTAGGAATTGGATTCGAAAAAATGACTTTGAAAGAGAATACCCTCAGGTGTTATTTCATCAATCGCCCCGACTCACCCTATTTTGAATCTGATTTATTTAAGAACGTATTAGAATATTTACAAAAGGGCACCAACAAAGCCAGGTTGAAACAAGCGGGCAAAATGTTCTTACTGGTGGTAGATGATGTGAAAGACATGCTAAGTATGCATCAGTTCTTGGAGAGAATGCATGAGAAAGTAAAAAGTCAAAAGTAAAAAGTGAGAAGTGGGAGCTTGTAAGTTAATATAAAAAAAAAGTACCCCTCATGTGCGCTTGCGCATAGGAGGGGCAGCCGATGCCGCGCATGCGGTATACGGCGGGGAGGTTATCTTTTGCAGAATGATGCAAGTTTGTTTTAGAGAGTAACCACCCCAGTCATCGCTCAGTCGCTCGACTTCCCCTCCTATGCGCAAGCGCACAGGAGGGGTGTATTAAAAAATAAAAGCCCGGTATTACTACCAGGCTTTTATTTTTTAATTTTTTCTATTACTAGAATCCTTTAGTAGCAACTCCATCAGCAATTGCTTGTAAAGCTTTTGCTTCGCTCATAATAGCAGCCATTTTATTTCCTTTTCCATCATGACCACCGGCCATGTATCCACCTTTTGCAGTTTTAGTGATTTTTGCATCTTGCATAGGCACATTTTTTTCTTTTGTTTTAAGGCAATATGCTTTGATCATTTTTGAAGCGTCCATTTTCGTAGAATTTAATTGTTAGAGAATAATCTTATATGTATTTAAGCACAAGCTAAACATTTTTTTAAGATTTAGTGGTATAGGAGGCTTAGAACTAATCCACATTGCCAGACCTAATAAAAAAGCGACCAAAACACAGTTTTGGTCGCTTTTACTATCTAGATACAGCACAAAGACTGCTAATTTGATTTATACGTCGATCTTTGCGTATTTGGCGTGTGTTTCAATGAATTCGCGGCGCGGAGCCACTTCATCACCCATCAACATGCTAAAAATACGGTCGGCTTCAAAGGCGCTATCGATGGTTACCTGCTTAAGCGTTCTACGAGCTGGATCCATAGTAGTTTCCCACAATTGTTCTGCGTTCATCTCTCCTAAACCCTTATATCGCTGCGTGTTTACCGTATCATCTTTACCGCCGCCTAGCTTTTCGATCCAAAATCTACGCTGTTCTTCGCTATAAGCATATTCTTGTTCCTTTCCTTTTTTTACTAAGTAAAGTGGTGGTTGTGCGATATAAACATATCCTTGTTCTACCAGCTCTTTCATGTAACGGAAAATGAAAGTTAGAATCAATGTAGCGATATGCGAACCATCCACATCGGCATCCGTCATGATAATCAACTTATGATAACGCAATTTCACGATGTTCAAAGCCTTCGGATCATCAGGTGTACCAACGGTTACGCCCAAAGCCGTGTACATATTTCTGATTTCCTCGTTTTCGTAAATCTTGTGTTCCATCGCTTTTTCTACGTTCAGGATCTTACCTCTTAATGGCAAGATAGCTTGATAGCTGCGATCTCTTCCTTGCTTAGCAGTTCCGCCAGCCGAGTCTCCTTCCACTAAGTATAGCTCACATTTTTCAGGATCACGTTCTGAGCAATCTGCCAACTTACCAGGTAAGCCACCACCACTCAACACCGTTTTACGCTGTACCATATCGCGCGCTTTTTTTGCAGCAACACGGGCTTGAGCAGCTAAAATGATTTTTGATATTACATTCTTTGCCTCACGAGGATTTTCTTCTAAGTAAGCTTCTAATGCACGCGCAACAGTAGTTTGAACGATACCGCTCACTTCACTATTACCCAATTTAGTTTTAGTCTGACCTTCAAATTGTGGTTCCGGAACTTTTACAGATATGATGGCGCTTAAACCTTCTCTAAAGTCGTCTCCCTCAATCATCACTTTCGCTCTTTCAAATAAACCTTGTTTATCACCATAGGTTTTAAACACGCGTGTCAATGCCTGGCGGAAACCAGTAACGTGCGTTCCACCTTCAATGGTGTTGATATTATTTACGTAAGAGAAGATATGTTCTTTGAAATCATCGTTATAAGTAAGTGCTACTTCTACAGCAACATTAGAAGCTTCATCATGTCCATCTACATATAATGGTGATGGAATCAACGGGGTTCTGTTACCGTTTTTGTCGAGCATTTCAACAAATTCTACAATACCACCTTCACTGTAGAAATTTTTAGTGTAAGCAACACCTGCTTCATCCAGTTCGCGTAAATCGGTGATGATAATATTAATGCGTCGGTTTAGAAAAGCCAATTCTCTCAAACGTCCTTCTAAAATATCGCGGTGATAAACTGATTCCTGGAAGATGGTATAATCGGGCCAGAAGTGAACGTAGGTACCGGTCTTATCGCTTACCCCACTTTCACGTACTGCGTATTGAGGAATCCCTATTCTGTATTCCTGCTCAAATATTTTTCCTTCGCGATGTACATTCACAATTAACTTACTGCTCAATGCATTTACACAACTCACACCCACACCATGCAATCCACCAGATACTTTGTAAGTATTTTTATCAAACTTACCACCAGCATGTAGTACGGTCATCACCACTTCCAATGCAGAACGTTTTTCTTTCGTATGCATCGCAGTTGGGATACCTCGGCCATCATCCTGAACGCTGATTGAATTGTCTTCGTGAATAAAAACTTCAATGTTTTTACAGTAGCCAGCCAATGCTTCATCAATACTATTATCAACTACTTCATATACCAAGTGATGTAACCCTTTTACTCCAATATCACCAATGTACATGGCGGGTCTTTTTCTAACGGCTTCTAATCCTTCTAAAACCTGTATACTATCGGCGCCGTAATTTTTATTTTGCTCTTCGTTGCTATCTATTTGTTCCTGGGTCATAAATGCTTATCAGTCCTGTGTTTAATGATTTTATCAGTAGCTGTCAAAGGTAGTGAAAATTAGGGGTTAATGGGGCATAAAAAAGGGCTATTTATCCACTTTTAGACCCTCTAAATCGGCATAAAATGGATTAAACCTAGGGCGATGTCTAAAATGTTAAAAATCTGCCTGAATTTGAACATCTTAAACCTACCTGAACAAAAGTGATAGATTGTTTGTTTTAATAATATGTGAGCGGGTAAAGAGGCGTACTTTAACAGTTTAAAACTAAACTGTGACCCAAGTTTGACAGTTCAAGTTTTAAAATTAGATGTTTATACATTAAATTTGCACTACATGGTACAGGTTTTAGATATATTAAAATTGGCGCATAAAGGCGGAATTGAGCCGAGCATGGATCTATTGTATGAGAAAACTTCTCAGATACCTGGTTCATTTCAGTATCAAATCAATCGATATTATGCGCAAAATTCTTGGGTAGCTGAGGATACAGGAATGTTAGTGTACCATTATGATGCTAAACGTCCTGAAGAAAACTTTTTAGAACTTCGTTATTGCGTTACTGGAAATAGATATTGTGAAGACAGAACCTGCGGACAATGTAATCAGTTACCTACCAATAATTGTGTGGGTAAGCACTTAACAGTGGATGTTTTTAAATTTCATTTTACTTCCACTTTTTTACATCAGTTTGTTCATAATGTAAAACTGAGCAGTCAGAAAGACGAAGTGCTTGCTTTCAAATATCCGAATGCTTTTACCAAAGTCTTTCCAGTAGCCATCCGCAAAAGAAATGTACTAGACGATTTACTGAACCATAGTTATTCGGGTTCGATGGAAAACATTTTTGTGAATGCTAAAATTCACGAATTGTTGGTGTACAGTTTAGACAGTATGGATGATGATAAAGAAATTGGGTTCACCTGTAAATTCCTTGCGGATGAAAGCGGACGCGAGAGAATTTATCAAGCCAGAGAAATATTATTACAGCATATTGGCGATCCAATTACTATTAAAGAGTTGAGCAGAAAAGTAGCGATGAACGAATGCTATGTGAAAAAGGGTTTCAAAGAAATTTTTGGAACAACTATTTTTGATTTCTATCAACAACAAAGAATGGAACACGCTAAATACCTTTTATATGAAAAGGGTTTAAGTGTTACAGATGTTTCTGCACTGTTAGGTTATTCTTCAATATCTCACTTCTCTGCTGCTTTCAAAAAGCATACAGGATTGAAGCCTTGTGAACTATTGAAATAATTAGTCCGATACTCCTACCTTTAGTTTCCAAAAATAACATATGAAGAAATTCTTACTGATAGCATCGCTATTTGCATTAGCATCTTGCGCTAACAATAAAGTGGATACTATTATCCATCATGCAGTGATTTATACAGTTGATTCCTCTTTTACAATGGCAGAAGCAATGGCCATTAAAGACGGAAAGATTGTGGCTACCGGTAAGAATGATGAGATCCTAAAAAAATATACAGCCATTGAAAGTATTGATGCCGGAGGTAAAGCGTTGTATCCCGGTTTTATTGATGCACATGCCCATTTTATTGGCTATGGCAGATCATTATTTCAAGTTGATTTATATGGTACTAGTACCTGGGAAGAAGCAGTGGAAAGAGTAAAGGCTTTCGCTGCCAAAAATCCAGATATTCCATGGATCCAGGGACGTGGCTGGGATCAAAATAAATGGCCCGGCAAAACCTATCCTACCAATGCTTTATTGAATACATTATTTCCAAATACTCCGGTGGTTTTACAAAGAATCGACGGACATGCGTCTATTGCAAATCAGAAAGCAATGGATCTTGCAGGAATCAAAGCTGGTCAGACTATTGTTGGTGGTTCCATTGAATTAAAAGATGGAAAATTAACAGGGGTACTGATAGATAATGCAGACGATAAAGTGTACCAACAAATTCCTGCTCCAACAAAAGAAACCTATCAGCAATGGTTAAGTGCTGCAGAGAAAAATTGTTTTGAACAAGGACTTACTACTATCACTGATTGCGGGGTCGGATATGAAGATGTAGAACGTATCGACACCTTACAACAAGAAGGAAAATTATCCATGCGCATCTTCGCCATGCTAAGTGATAACGATGCAAATCTTGAAAAATATTTGAAACGCGGACCTTATAAAACCGACAAACTTTTTGTAAATGGGTTTAAAGTGTATGCTGATGGAGCCCTTGGTAGCAGAGGCGCTTGCCTGATTCAACCTTACCAGGATAAAGCAGGTTGGTCTGGATTTTTATTACGAAACAAATCACATTACGATTCATTAGCGCAAGTGTTGGCAGGTACAAAATTTCAAATGTGTACTCATGCTATAGGTGATAGTGCTAACAGAGAAATCTTGCATGTATATAATAAATATTTAAAAGGAAAGAACGATCGCCGGTGGAGAATTGAACATGCCCAGATCATAAATGTAAACGACTTTAATTTATTCGGATCTGCAAGCATCGTTCCTTCGGTACAACCTACACATGCTACAAGCGATATGTATTGGGCAGCTGAAAGATTGGGTACTGAAAGATTGAAAGGTGGGTATGCCTACAAACAATTATTACAACAAAACGGATGGATCCCATTGGGTACTGATTTTCCAGTGGAAGACATTTCACCTTTCAAAACATTTTTAGCATCCGCTGTTCGTAAAGATGCCAAAGGATTTCCAGCAAATGGTTTTCAAATGGAAAATGCTTTGAGCAGAGAAGAAACGATCCGTGGCATGACGATCTGGGCTGCCAAAGCTAGTTTTTTGGAAAAAGAAGTGGGTAGTTTAGAAGTGGGAAAAAAGGCTGACTTCATTTTACTCGATAAAGACTTAATGAAAGTGCCAGATAATGAAATCTTGCAAACTAAAGTTTTGGCAACTTATCTGGGAGGAAAGAAAGTGCATTAGGAAAGAGTTATTGAATTAAACTGCATTGCTTATCTTTAAAAGGATAAATAGATTCGAATGCATTTGAAAAAAATACCGAAAACTTTCTGGGTAATATTTGTGTTGGCGTCATTTGTGTTTTTTGCCGCCTGTGTGTTAACGAGTAAGAAGGTAGATTACAATACTGAAGTCAAACCCATTTTCAATAAAAGTTGCATTACTTGCCACGGTGGCGTAAAAAGACAAGGTGGATTTAGTCTATTATTTCGTACTGATGCATTAGCAAAAAACAAATCAGGAAAACCCGCAATTATTCCAGGAAATCCAGATAGTAGTGAACTCATTAAGCGACTCACTTTAAAAGACCCTGAAGAGAGGATGCCATACAAGCATCCGTCGCTCTCTCAAAAAGAAATTACGACACTCAAAAATTGGATCAAAGAAGGCGCTATATGGGGCGATCATTGGGCTTATGTTCCTGTAGCCGAAGTAAGTATACCTTCTAATGGTCGCGGACCTTTCTCACTTTTTGGAACTCCTTCCTGGATCAATAATGATATCGATCAATTTATCTTTCAAAAAATCAAAAAAGAAGGACTAACACCCTCTGATGAAGCAGATAAAGCAACCCTACTGAGAAGAGTTAGTTTAGATATTATTGGAATGCCGGCCTCTGAAAAATTGAACGAATGGTTCATGCATAACAATGAGAAAAATGCGTACGAAAAATTAGTAGATACTTTATTGACTTCGCCACACTATGGCGAAAAATGGGCCGGGATGTGGATGGACCTTGCCCGCTATTCTGATACGAAAGGGTATGAGCGTGATGATAGCAGAAATATTTGGCGCTATCGTGATTGGTTAATCAAAGCATTCAACGACAACAAACCTTATGATCAATTTTTGGTAGAACAAATAGCTGGCGATTTATTACCTAACCCAACAGATGCACAATACATCGCAACAGCTTTTCATCGTAATACCATGACGAATGATGAAGGAGGTACAGATAACGAAGAGTTTAGAACTGCAGCAGTATTAGATCGCGTAAATGCTACCTGGGAAGGATTGATGGGTACCAGTTTTGCATGTGTTCAATGCCATAGTCATCCTTACGATCCATTCAGGCATGATGAATATTATCAGTTCATGGCTTTCTTTAATAATACCAGAGATGAAGATACTTACGATGACTATCCTTTAATCAGAGAGTTTCATGAAACGGATAGTTCAAAATTTGTGGCGCTTAAAAATTGGGTACAACAAAATGAACCAGCAAGAGAAAAAGAAATTGTGCAGTTTATAAAAATGCAGCAACCTGCTATCAATAGTATTGCAGCAGATGAATTAAAAAATGCTGCATTAATGGATACTAAATGGCTGGTGTTTAGAAATAAAGCAGTGGCCCGTTTAAAAGATATTGAACTAACCAATAAAACAGAATTATTGTATCGGTACGAAGCCTATCGCCCAGGAGGTGAATGGCAGATCCATCTCAATAATCCTGATGGTCCAATTCTTTGTAAGTCGCCTGTTATTGAAACCCATGGTAGATGGAAAGAAGCAAGAATGCATTTTGCGCCAACTACTGGCAGATACAATTTGTATTTAACGTATAGCAATTCAAAATTAAAACAACCAGAAGAAACAGGCATGCAGTTCGATTGGTTTTATTTTACAAATCCATTTCCAGGTAAACCATACAAGGGTACAGATACTTCGTACAAATTTTTTGATGAATTATTGGAGCCAAGTTTTGTAACTACTACACCAATAATGATGGACAATCCGAAAGAATTATTTCGAGCTACGCATGTTTTTGAAAGAGGTAATTGGTTGGTGAAAGGAAAAGAAGTAACTCCGAATGTTCCTGCATCTTTAGGAGGCTTACCTTCAAATGCTCCTAAGAATAGATTAGGTATGGCTATGTGGTTAACGGACAAAAAAAATCCTTTAGTATCTCGCACCATTGTGAATAGAATCTGGGAACAATTCTTTGGAATTGGAATTGCTGAAACACTTGAAGATATGGGTACACAAGGAATTCCACCCACCCATCGTGAATTGCTGGATTATATGTCCTGGAAACTGATGTATGTATATCATTGGGACTTGAAAAAATTGATCAAAGAAATTACGCTTAGTGCTATGTATCGTCAAGATTCTAAACTCAATAAAGAAGCAAAAGAAAAAGATCCTACTAATAAATGGTTTGCGCGCGGGCCCAGAGTAAGATTAACTGCAGAAGAAATCAGAGATCAGGCATTGATGGTAAGCGGATTGATGAGTGAGAAAATGTATGGCCCTGGTGTGATGCCTTTTCAACCCGAAGGAATTTGGAACTCGCCATGGAATGGTTCTTACTGGAAAACGAGTGAAGATGGTAATCAATACCGAAGATCACTTTATACATATTGGAAACGTTCTGCACCTTATCCTTCGATGTTAAGTTTTGATGCAACAAGTAGAGAAGTTTGTACTGCAAGAAGAATCAGAACGAACACTCCTTTGCAAGCTTTAACAACATTAAACGATTCAGTATTTATTGAAATAGCCAAACATTTTGCTGATCGTATACAAACTATGGGAATCAAAGAAAAAAATGCGCAAATTTCAAAAGGATATGAATTAGCCATGCATCATGCTATCACTGATGATAAAAGAAAAGCCTTCGAAAAATTATATGATAAAGCATATGCTCAATTTAAAAACGATAAAAAGAAATTGATCGAAACAACTGGATCAGAAAAACAAACAGCAGAAAATGCTGCTTTAATTATTGTGGCAGAAGCTATGTTGAATACCGATGAATTCATCACAAAAAATTAGTCATGAGTAGAGATAATCAACGCATCATTCAGGAAGCAAATGCACATACCATGCAACAGCTTACGCGTAGACATTTCTTTCAGGAATGTGTTACTGGAATGGGTGCTATGGCATTAGGATCTGTATTGGGTGGCTGTAACTGGTTGGGCTCAAAAGATCCAGGCTCCATCCTCCATTCAAATCCACTCATGGCACATGCTCCCCATTTTGCAGGTAAAGCGAAATCTGTTATTTATATACACATGGCCGGAGCACCATCTCAATTAGAATTGTTCGATTTTAAACCCGACTTAATGAAACTCGACGGACAGGATTGTCCGCCTTCATTATTGGAAGGAAAAAAATTCGCTTTTATCAGGGGTGTACCTAAAATGATGGGCCCTCAGGCAAGCTTTAAACAATATGGACAAAGTGGTTCATGGATTTCTGAACATTTACCTCATTTGTCTACAGTTGCTGATGAAATTAGTTTTTTAAAAGCGGTACAAACAGATCAGTTCAATCATGGCCCAGCACAATTATTAATGCATACTGGTACCCCAAGATTGGGTAGACCTTCAATGGGTTCCTGGGTTACTTACGGATTAGGTTCTGAAAATAATAACCTTCCGGGTTTTGTAGTTTTAACCTCTGGCGGAAAAAATCCGGATGCCGGAAAAAGTGTTTGGGGAAACGGATTTTTACCCTCTGTATATCAAGGCGTGCAATGTAGAACGGAAGGCGATCCAGTATTGTTTTTAAAAGACCCAGCTGGTATGGATCGCGATTTGCGTAAAGCTTCTATTGATGCTATTAATGAAGCTAATAAATTAACGTACGAAGAATTTCAAGATCCAGAAACGGTTTCACGTATTGCACAATACGAAATGGCATATCGCATGCAGATTGAAGTGCCAGAGACCATGAACATCAATAATGAACCAGCCTATATTCATGAGATGTATGGAACAAAACCTGGTGAAGCCTGCTTTGCAAATAATGTTTTACTGGCGCGTAAATTGGTAGAGAAAGGTGTTCGATTTGTGCAGTTATATGATTGGGGATGGGATAGTCATGGTACAGAAGAAAATTTAGCAATTGACTTTGGATTTGTAAATAAATGTAGGGCCACGGATAAACCGGTAACTGCATTATTATTGGATTTAAAACAAAGAGGATTATTGGATGAAACATTGGTGGTGTGGGGAGGTGAATTTGGAAGAACCCCGATGCAAGAGAATAGAGATGGGAAAAAAATGCCTTTTAAAGGAAGAGACCATCATACTGAAGCATTTACTATTTGGATGGCAGGTGCTGGCATTAAAAAAGGGTTTAGTTATGGTGAGACGGATGAAATTGGGTATAGTGCTATCAGTGGAAAGGTAACTCCATACGATATTCAAGCAACCATTCTGAATCAGCTTGGTTTCGATCACGAAAAATTAGTGTATCCATTTCAAGGAAGGTCCTTTCGTTTAACGGATGTGCATGGTAAAGTCATCAACGAAATACTTGCCTAACAAAATTCAATCGGATTTTATGAGTCTAAATCGAAGAAAATTTTTATCAATAGCAGGAACAGCGGCAGCTATTGTGGCTAGTCCATGGGAAACGCTCATGGCCAATAGTCCATCATTTAAAATACCTCCTGGTTTTAGTATTAAAATCATGGGAACCAATTGGGGTTTTGATGGAACAGTAGATGCTTTTTGTGAAAAAGCAAAGGCAGCAGGATACGATGGTATTGAAATGTGGTGGCCAGTAGATAAAGTGGCACAAGGAGAATTATTTTCAGCTTTAAAAAAACACCAGCTCGACATTGGATTTTTATGTGGGGTAGGAGAATCAGATCCACAAAAGCACATCAAGGCTTTTAAGGAAATGATTGATGCTTGTGCACATCAAACTATTCAACGACAGCTTTATATTAATTGTCATTCGGGGAAAGATTATTTTCCAGAAGAGATCAACAATGAAATCGTTCAATACACTATTGATTTAGCAAAAGAAACTGGGCTAACAATCTGTCACGAATCGCATCGTTCGCGGATATTATTTGCGGCACATGTGGCTAAAAAATATATTCAGCGATTTAATCAGCTTAGAATGACCCTTGATATTTCACACTGGTGTAATGTGCATGAATCATTATTACATGATCAGGAAGAAACAGTACAATTAGCACTTACAAGAGTAGATCATATTCATGCAAGGGTAGGACATCCTGAGGGTCCACAGGTAAATGATCCAAGGGCTCCTGAATGGGCAGATGCTGTTAAGCGGCATTTAGAGTGGTGGGATAAGGTAGTGGAGTTGAAAATAAAATCAGGGGCAAAACAATTGACCATCTTAACTGAATTTGGTCCGCCAGATTACATGCCTACATTGGCTTATACAAGACAACCATTAGCAGATCAGTGGGCTATTAATGTACATATGATGCAATTATTGAGAAAAAGATATCAAGCCTAAATAAAGAATCGAATGCTTTTTATTACTGAACTTATCGCACATTTTCATCCGGTACTCGTGCACCTTCCAATTGGAATTTTATTGTTGGCCATTTTATTTCATTGGCTTAGTACAAAAGAAAAATTTGCAGGTTTATCAATTGCTATTCCGATTGCATATTTATCAGGTGCTATCACAGCAGTATTATCGTGTATCACTGGTTATTTATTATCCGGATCTGGGGAGTATGATGAAACCACTTTGAATTTGCATCAATGGATGGGAATACTGGTAGCATTTGTATCCGCAACAGGCTACTTGTTTTCTCGTACAAATAACAATCAACAATTAAAATGGGTTTCGATTGCTTTAGTTGTGTTGCTAACAGTAACTGGTCATTTAGGAGGAACACTTACACATGGAGAAGGCTACTTATGGAAGGGAATTTCTGAATCAAAAAAAGATTCTGTAACTGCAACCAAAGTAATTGCCAATGCACAGGAAGCTATAGTTTATAAAGATATTATTCAGCCGATGTTGCAGCAGAAATGTTATAACTGTCATGCCGCAACCAAACAAAAAGGTGGGTTGCGATTAGACGCCGAGGAATGGATTGTAAAAGGCGGAAAGAATGGTAAAGTGTTAGTAGCTGGAAGTATTGATAGTAGTGAGATGTATAAGCGAATAATATTAGATCCAGTAGAAGAAAAGCATATGCCACCAAAGGGCAAGTCGCAGCTCACAGAGCATGAGAGAGTATTGTTGCAGTGGTGGATTGCATCAGGAGCTGACTTCTCAAAAAAATCTAAAAATTTATCACAAACAGCTGCAATAAAAACAGCATTGACTGCTTTAGAAAAATCAGAAGTTGTGGTAACTAAAAGAGCAGACATTCCTGATGCGGAAGTGGCAAAAGCAAATGAGACAATTTTAGAATCACTCAGAAAAAATTCAGTAACTGTTTTTGAAATTTCTGCAAATAGCAATTGGTTAAGTGCAAACTATGTGAATTGTACCAAATGGAATACTGATATAGAAAAAAATATGTCTTCGCTTAAAAATCAAATGGTCTGGTTGAAAATTCCAGGTGCTCAATTGCAAGAAAGTTCCTGGAAAACCGTTGGAGGATTGAATAATTTAAGAAGACTAAGTGCTGAGCATTCCAATATTACAGATAAAGATTTGGCATTGTTGAGCGCATTAAATCAGTTGCAATATTTAAACTTAGTGGATACTAAAATTACAGCTAAGGGGTTGATGCAATTGAAGGGTAATACTAATCTTACAAATATCTATATAAGTCGAACAGGTATTGGACTTCAAGACTACAATACAATTAAAACAAATTTTCCTAAAGCAGTGATAGATAC
>JBAXHC010000050.1:0-21372 GCA_037139075.1 Bacteroidota bacterium | reverse complement strand
GGGGTGTCTTTGCATAGTACAGTTGTTTTTCCAAGAAACAGGTCACCGTATTGCATTAAAAAATCAACAATTTCAGGGTCGGTATGTTCAGTAGGAATAATTTCTAATAATCTTAAATAGCGTGGTGGATTAAAAAAGTGGGTACCACAAAAATGTTTCTTAAAATCATCGGAACGCCCTTCTGCCATTAAGTGAATTGGAATTCCAGAAGTATTAGAACTGATTAAAGTACCTGGTTTTCTAAAATTTTCAACTTGCGTATATATCAGTTGTTTAATATCTAAACGTTCTACAACTACCTCAATAATCCAATCGCACTGAGCAATATCTTTCATATTGTCTGTGAAGTTTCCTGTACTGATTTTTTTCACCACATCTTTGCTGAACACAGGGGAGGGATTACTTTTTATAGCAGCAGTTAATGCATCATTCACCAGCTTGTTTCTTTCAGCTGGTTTAGTACTTTCTTCTGCTCCTTTGGGTACCATATCTAATAATAAAACCGATACTCCGATACCTGCAAAATGGCAAGCAATTCGTGAACCCATTACGCCACTACCCAGAACGGCAACTTTTTTGATGGAACGTTTCATGTGTCTATTAATTAATATTTATAGCCAAGCTTTTATAAAATTAGTTAGTTATGCAACTATTTATCGAAGATAGGGTAAATCTTTTTCAGATATTGGGTTGCAAAATAAATTGTTGAATACTTTTTGATATAAAAAAACCTCAGTAATTCAATTACTGAGGTCAAGCTTTTTGAGACTAATGCAGGGTCTGTAGCCTTTATTCTTCAGACGTTGCGGCTCCCTTATATGCCACATACAGACATACAAAGTAAATGGAAAGCAATACGTATAATAACATAATCGGGGGGATTTTATACGCTACAATTTAAGGGTTACTTCGAATTTATTGTGCAAATGCAATATTAAATTTTCCTTTAAATGGAGATTTTTCCGAAAAATGTTAAAAAAATGAAGGTTTTATGATATTTTTTAGATCATTCTAACACTTTCTGCTATGAAAAGAGCAAATAAAAAAGTATATCAATCATTTTGACCATTGTTTGGGTTTAATTGCCTTTTAACAATAACTATTCTAAATTGCGCCTCTTTCAATTATTTTTGTTCAGATGGAAATTTCAATTGCATTGGTAGAAAATTTGGCAAATTTATCGAAGCTTCAATTTGATGAAGCTGACAAGACTGCCATTCAGCAAGATCTTCAGAAAATGGTAGGTTTTATTGCTGAATTAGAAACAGTAGATACTACCGGTGTAGAACCTTTGTTGCATATGGGCGATGCTGCAAATGTGCTAAGAGCCGATATAGTTAGCGGATCAGTTTCCAGAGCCGATGCATTGAGTAATGCTCCGGTAGCAGATGATGCATTTTTTAAAGTTCCTAAAGTGATCAAGAAATAAGATCCTTATTAAAATTGAAAGAAAGTATATGAGCGAATCAATCATTAAGTTAGAAAATATTGAGAAAAGCTATTTTATGGGTAGCCAGGCAATACCTGTTTTAAAAGGTATTACGCTTGATATTTTAAAAAATGAATACGTGGCGTTGATGGGACCTTCAGGTAGCGGGAAAAGTACCCTGATGAATATCCTGGGCTGTTTGGATTCACCAACAGGTGGAAGGTATATCCTAAACGGAAAGGACGTGAGCAAAATGCTCGATGATGATTTGGCCACTGTAAGAAATACAGAGATTGGATTTGTGTTTCAACAATTCAATCTTTTGCCTCGTTTAACTGCGGTTGAAAATGTGGCATTGCCCTTAGTATATGCTGGAGTAAGCAAAAAAGAGCGTTTAGAGCGGGCCATGGAGGCTTTGAAAAAAGTAGACCTGGCAGATAGGAGTCACCATAAATCAAATGAGTTAAGTGGTGGTCAGATTCAGCGTGTGGCCATTGCACGAGCGTTGGTTAATAATCCTTCCATTTTATTAGCGGATGAACCTACAGGTAACTTAGATTCTAAAACATCGGTTGAAGTAATGCGCATATTTGGTAAAATTCAGGAAGCTGGTAATACCGTTGTACTGGTTACTCACGAAGAAGATATAGCAGGATATGCTCATCGGATCGTTCGTTTAAGAGATGGTTTAATTGAAAGTGATCGTGTGAAGGATTTGGATAATGTTACGCATAGTCATTAAAAGTAAAAATTCAACATTCAAAAGTCAAAACGAAGACAGATTCTAGTTTTGTATTGAATAACATATTTATAGCAAGGCTTTAAAGCTTTGCTGTTTAAAGTCTCGAAGAGAAAATTCTTCGGGACTTTTTTTTTGATTTTTTGACTTTTGATTTTTGACTTTTTTATTATATATGAACTTTTCATTTTTATCTTTGTTAGGAAGGGAGATCAATTTAATTACTACATATAATGGCTAATAAAATATATACAAAAACGGGCGACCTGGGTAAAACAAGTTTAATAGGTGGCACCAAGGTTTTGAAGAGCCATATTAGAATTGATTCTTACGGAACTGTAGATGAATTGAATTCTTATATCGGGCTATTGGGCGATCATCTCACCGATTTGCATAGTAAAACTGTTATTAAAGAAATACAAGATCGATTATTTACTATCGGCTCTTCATTAGCGTGTGATCCCGAAAAAGAACCTACGATGAAGATCCCCGATTTACGGGAATCGGATATTGTATTTTTAGAAAAGGAAATAGACCATATGCATGATGTGTTACCACCCATGAAGTTCTTTATTATTCCGGGTGGTCATGTGGCCATTTCTACTGCACATGTAGCACGTTGTATTTGTAGAAGAACCGAACGTTGCTGTGTAAATATGATGGAGCACGAGCTATTTGTGGATCCACTCATTATAAAATACATGAATCGGTTAAGCGATTACTTATTTGTATTGGCTCGTTATATTGGACACCAATTAAATGTGGATGATATTGCCTGGAAACCGAGAATTGGCGCTTAACTACACAATCTGCCCGTCTTTCATATACAATCTTCGATCACTCATGCCTGCGAGTTCTTCGTTGTGGGTTACGATTAAAAATGTTTGCTTAAAATCATCACGGAGTGATACAAATAATTCGTGAAGCTCTTTTGCATTTTTACTGTCAAGGTTTCCAGTAGGCTCATCTGCAAAAACAATCAGTGGCTGATTAATTAAAGCCCGGGCAACGGCTACCCGTTGTTGCTCACCACCGGATAATTGTTGGGGTTTGTTTTCCATCCGGTCTCCAAGACCCAATCTTTTTAATAAAGAAATGGCATCTGCTTCCACTTCTTTTTTCTTTCTGCCGGCGATCCATCCCGGGATGGATACATTTTCGAGAGCTGAAAATTCGGGTAATAAGTGGTGAAACTGAAACACAAATCCAATATGTTTATTCCTAAAAGCTGCCAATTCACGGCCCTTTAGCAGATTAACCTGTTGACTATTTATAAAAATATTGCCAGAATCGGCCTTGTCTAAGGTGCCTAGAATATGTAATAATGTGCTTTTCCCAGCACCAGATGAGCCAACTATGCTCACTATTTCTGCCTTTTGTACCGTAATATCCACACCCTTTAAAACGGCCAATTGTCCATAATTCTTAGTAATATTTTCGGCTTTTAGCATCAGATTAGGTTGAGATTATCGTTGCAAACCTACAAAAGGAAGGTCAACAGCTCTAAATTTTAATGATTTGTTTACAGGGAGAGTAAAACTTAGGTTTGGTAGTTTCATTTATACGGTTACATTTGCAAAAATTTTATAGGTATGTTCTGGACATTAGAATTAGCAAGTTACCTGGAAGAAGCACCTTGGCCAGCAACCAAAGACGAATTGATCGACTACGGTATTCGTAGTGGAGCACCGATTGAGGTTGTTGAGAATTTACAGGAACTAGAAGATGAAGGTGAAGTGTACGAGAGCATCGAAGACATCTGGCCTGATTATCCAAGCCAGGAAGACTTTATGTTCAACGAAGACGAATACTAAACCTATCCCCAAGGGACTGAAAATAATATCCCATAAAAAAAGCCATCCAGAATTTTTTCAGGATGGCTTTTTTTGCGACTACTTTTTTGGAAAAGTGAATTTGAAATATAATAATACAATGGATAAAACTCCTACAATAATGTTTGCGATAATTACTGGCACTAATTGTAAATAAAATCCATACACCAACCAAACTACTACGCTTACAAAAACAATCGAAAGCATGCCCAGGCTAAGATCGCCCACGCTTTTTGTTTTCCATGCCTGCCATACTTGTGGCATAAAAGTAACAGCGCTTAAAAAAGCTCCGATATAACCAAAATACTCCGTCCAATGCATACTGTCTATTTTAGGTGGGTAATAAAATCTATTTGTTAAACCTGCATCATTTCTTTTGCATTTTCTAGTGCAGCAGCTGAAGGTGTTTCACCTCCCAACATTTGCGCAATTTTATTGATTCTTTCCTCATTGCTCAATAATCGCAAATTGGTTTTAATAGAACCCGATTGTTCTTCTTTATAAACATAAAAATGTGCATCCGCCTTACCCGCAATTTGTGGCTGGTGGGTAATACAGATGATTTGTCGATTCTTCGATAAACCCTTCATGATGCGCCCTACCTGCTTTGCAGCTTCACCTGAAATGCCGGTATCTATTTCGTCGAAAATCAGAGTAGCAAGATCTACCTTTTCTGCCACCAACGATTTAATACACAACATGAGTCTACTTAACTCGCCACCACTGGCAACTTTTCGAATAGTTTCAAATCGATTGCTCTTGTTTGCATCAAATAAGAATTCAATTTGATCGCTACCATAAATATGCAGCGGACTATCTTCGATACTTAATTTTAAACGAGCATTCGGCATTCCAACTAATATCAATAACTCGTTTACTTTATTTTCTAAAGGAGCGGCTTCCTTTTTTCTGGCTTCGGATAATTTTTTTGCCATTGAAGTTGCTTCTCCAAACGAAACAGCAACAAGTTTTTGTTTTTCGGCAATTGTTTCATCAATCAGTAAAACAGCATCTAGTTTTTCTGCTAAATCTTTTTGTATTGCTAATAATTCAACAGTTGTTTTAACATTATGTTTCTTCAACAATTTATATCCTGCAGCCATCCGGTCGTTGATCCATTCCATTCTCTTTTCATCTAGCTGAACTTTGCTATTCAGCTGTTCCATCTCATCTGTAATATCTTGTAATTCTATGTGGGAACTCTCTATTCTTTTTATTAATTCCGGAATGCCAGCATGAAATGCAGCAATACTATTTAACTGGTTAATCCATTGTTTAAATAAGGGTAGAATGGGTTGGTCTCCTGACTCTAAATCATGATTAACTTTTGATAAAACTGCTTTGATGCCTTCTGCATGACTTAATAATTGAAGTTCAACTTCAATTTCTTCCAATTCATTTTCTTTGAATGATTGCTCCTTTAGTTCTTCAAATAAAAATTGATGGTAGTCGAATTCTTTTTGAAAAATTATTTTTCGATTTTCAAGATCTGCTAATTCTTTCTTTACAGTTTGCCATTGCTGAAAAACGGATTGGTAATTTTGAAGGGTCGATTGGTTTGATGCAAGTGCATCTAAAACTGTTCTTTGGAAATCATTATCACCTAAAGTTAAAGTATCGAATTGCTGATGCAGATCCACTAATAAACTGGCTAATTCTTTTAATTGCTGTAAACTGGCAGGGGTGTCGTTAATGAATGCTCTTGATTTTCCATTCGGTGCAATCTCTCTGCGAATAACCAACTCATTCTCTATATCCAGATCGTTTTTTGCTAAAAAGTCTAAAACATTCTGTTTGTTTTCAATTTGAAAATACCCTTCAATAACAGATTTTTTATCTGCATAACGTAACACAGAGCTGTCTGCACGTTCACCTAGTATCAAACTCAAAGCTCCCATCAAAATACTTTTACCAGCCCCGGTTTCACCAGTAATGATATTCAAATGTGGCGCAAATTCGATCTCGATCGAATCAATGATAGCATAGTATTGTATCTGTAATTTGCGAAGCATTCCTGTTATGTTTTCGATGTTCTTTGGTTGAACTCCTGCGCAAGATATAGAAGCTCTACCTGTTCAGCAAATTGATCCTGCTAATATAATTTTAGAATCACTTTATTCTCCTTTGCAACGTCCAATGCCCGATTTAGCACGTTGGTCTAAAGAGTCCTTAAATTCATGGTCATCCATATCAAGGCATTTTTGATAATAAGTGATGGCAAGTGTTTTTTGCCCGCGTTCTTCGTAGATCTGACCAATTTGTAAAGCTGCTCTTGCTGCATAATACTCTTTACGGTGTTCGCCAAGTGCAATAGCAATTTGATATGATTTAATTGCTTCCTCTTTTCTACCTAAGTCGTCATAGATTCTTGCCACACGATAAGCGAATTCTAATTTATCCTCAACAGTTGTAAAATTTTCAGATGTTTTACCTGCTAAAATCGCCAAAGCTTCTTTATGAAATCCGCCATCATTAAATAGTCGTGATTTCAATAATAGTGCATTGGGCCAGGTACCTGACTTTGCATCTTTCAATGCTTTTTTATCTGCATCTGTATCTGTGGCACCCTTTTTTAAAATTTCATTTCTTGTAGCAACAGCCTTCGCCATATTACCCTGCAAATAATAAGCATAACTTAATTTTGAATTAGCATCCTTACGATAGAAATTGCCCTTAAAATCGGTTTGAAATTGTTCTAAATATTTTATGGCTTCTGAAAGTTCAAGATGATAAAGTTTTACATAGCCCATTTCAAAGTCCCATACAGATAGCTTTAAATAATCGGCACTCATGTTTCGATTTTGCATCATAACCCCTGCAATGGCAGTTTGCTTATTATTGATAGCCAGATTTGCTGCCATATAACAGAGCAAATGATTATTAACGATATCCAGTTTTTTCTGTTGCGCAAATGCAACAGCCTCATCACGTTTATTTTCGATATAAAATAAAAGGAAAGGATAGATAAAAGCCGATTCGTTTGAATATAATTTTGCCCAGGGATCTTCACTGTAAGTAAACTTGCGTAATAACGCCATTCCCTCCACAATGGAACCCCTCAAACCGAGAATACTTGCCAGCCATTTGTATCCAGAAGGAAGTGTTCCGATAATGGCATACAATGACCCAGTCATCATTTCGTCTAAAATAAAATTCGGGAAGTTCTTTCTGTTTTCTTTTAATAGTAAGAATGCCCTTCTAAAATCCCAACCTGCATTCCAGTTTTGTCCAAACTTAATTTCAATGGCAGCTTTATGAATTCGAATTGTACTCAAACAAAAATTATAATAGGGAGAATTTTTCGGTCCTTCTGCAATGCTATTCAGGCGTTCATTAAAATGAGGCATCATTTTTTGAAAGGCCTTAGGATCTTCATTAAAAAATAATTCGAAGAACTCGGTGTAGTCTTCCAGCATTACCGGAATTAAGTTATTTGGATTTTGTTTTTTTGCCTTAGCAATTAATGCCAGGCCAGATTCGATTTTAAGTTTAGTAATTTCTTGATAGGCTTGTTGACATGTACTATTATAATCAAATACTTTTTCGGCATTTGCCAATGCCGAAAAAAATAAAGAGAGAAAAACCAATACAATTGTCTTCATCGGTGTAAAATAAAAAAAGGGCAGCTAAATGCATGCCCTTTATATTTTCAATAGAATTATTTAACAGTTACTTTACTTCAATACTATCGCTCAAATCAGCGTCCACTAAAATTCTACCGCAGTTTTCACAAACGATGATTTTTTTGTGTAAGCGAATTTCGCTTTGACGTTGAGGAGGAATAGAGTTAAAGCATCCACCGCAAGCATCTCTTTCTACTGGCACAACAGAAAGTCCATTACGGTAGCTATTACGAATACGATCGTAGCTATATAATAAACGCTCGTCGATATGACCACGTGCGTCGGCACTTTGTTTTCTAAATTCAGTTTCTTCTTTTTCAGTTTCAGCGATAATTTTTTCCAATTCGCTTTTCTTGTGATTCAATACGCCTTCTTTAACTGCTACTTGCTTTTTAGCAACTTCCAGATTTTTGATCTTTTCAGTCAATTCTTCGTTTGCATCACGAATATGCTTTTCAGCTAGTTTTATTTCAAGCTGTTGCATTTCGATCTCTTTATTGATCGCTTCGAACTCACGATTGTTCTTAACATTCTCGCTTTGCTTTTCGTATTTAGCAATCAGGGCTTCACTTTCTTTGATGGTTGTTTTCTTTCCTTCAATGAATTCAGAAATGCCGTTGATTTCTTCTTCAATACGAGTTTGACGACTATGCAATCCTTGGATCTCATCTTCGAGGTCGCTTACTTCCATTGGCAATTCGCCTCTTAATACCTGAATCCCATCCAGTTTGCTGTCAATCTTTTGTAACCTAACTAGGTTTAACAGTTTTTCTTCAACAGAGAAATCTTTAACAGATGCCATATCTAGTATAAAATTTGGAGTTTGTATTGGTTCACATTACTGTTCACCTTAATCCTCTTACAGAAAATAGTTTACCGGATTGGTTTTTATAACTGATTTGAGGACGGCAAAGGTAGGGAATTTAGCCTGTAAAATATCAATTAAAAGACCAATAGTAAATTGTTCGCTTTCCCAATGCCCAATATCGGCAACCAAAATTTGACTATCTGCGTCAAAAAATTCATGGTATTTCAGGTCTGATGTAACAAAAACGTCGGCTCCGGCGGCTATTGCCTGTTTCAGTAAAAAACTACCAGCCCCACCACAAATTGCCACTTTTTTGATTGGCCTACCCAATAGCGGGCTATGTTTAATTACAGAAAGGTTAAAGCTGGTCTGAAGCATCTGTAAAAAGCCCTTCTCTTCCATTGCCTCAGGTAATTCAGCGATTAATCCAGACCCAACACATTGATTATCATTATCTAAACCAATAACTTCATAAGCTACTGCTTCATAAGGATGATACTTAATTAAAGCGTTTACTACTTTGTTTTTTAACCAGGAGGGGAATAAAAATTCAATTTTCACTTCCTCCAAGAGGGTTCTTTCATTGGGCTCTCCAATACTAGGATTACTTTGGTCATTTCCTTTAAAGCTTCCTTTTCCCAACACCTGAAAACTGCATTCACTGTAATTTCCAATTTGACCAGCCCCAGCTTCAAAAAGAATCTTTTTGATAGATTCTACCCCAGACTCGGGAATATAAGTGTACAATTTTGACAAAAGGTTTGCCTTTGGAAGTAGAATTTTTTTATGGGTCAAACCCAATTTATTAGCGATCGTATTGTTTACACCTTCAATAACATTATCCAGGTTGGTATGGATGGCAAAAATGGCGATATCGTTTTTAATAGCACTGATCACTGTTTTTTCAATATAATTCTTGCCATTGAGTTTTTTTAAGCCAGAAAAAATGATAGGGTGGTGGGCTACCACCAGATTACAACCTGCTGCTTTTGCTTCCAGAATTACTTCTTCGGTGGCATCCAGGGTACAAATAATGCCAGAACATTCCCATTCAGCACTTCCAATTATCAGCCCTGCATTATCGTAAGATTCTTGAAATGCAGAAGGGGCGTATGTTTCAAGCTCCAAAACGATGTCTTTAATGCGCATAATTTTTTAAATTGGCTGGCTCTAAATTACCCTCATTCTGATATTGAATTAAAAGAAATTTAAATTTTTCGTTTAGGGAATTTAAATTTTGAACTTGATAATCGCTCAAATTCTAATCTGCTGTTATGAAATCATGAAATTCTATAAGAAAGTCAGATTATTTGATGTGAACGTAAGCAAAAATGAAAAATTGTAAATAAATTTAAATTTTTAAGAGATATATAATTATTTCCTACTTTTTTAACTAATTTTGACGCATCTGGTTACGTATCGCTTTGATAGGTAATTAACTAAGCAAGTAATAAAAACCAAAAGAACTAACATGAAAAATCTAAAATTAATGTCACTAACTGTAGCAATTCTGATGATTGCTGCAACGACATTTTCTCAAACAGCTAAGCCCAAATACACTATTTCAGGTGGTTTATTGGGTGCTCTAAACTACTCTAAGTTTAGAATGAAAGATGCTGCGAATATTGATTACAAAAACGATTTCGGGTATGCTGCTGGTGTTTGGTTAAATTTCCCTATAAGCAGTACTATTTCTTTTGAGCCTCAAGCTCAGTTTTCATTTCTAAAATATAGTGTTAAGAATGGTCCTGCCAATCCAACACAATTTGACGGTACATTACAGTATCAGTCATATCCTTTGTTGTTCAAAATTCAAACAAGCAAAAACTTTGCTTTATTAGTAGGACCACAAATCGACTTTACTAATAAAATAGCTTCTCAAACTACCTTTTATGCGAAGAGAATGTTTATTGATCAAAGTACTGCCGTTACTGCAGGTTTTGAATTATTCCCGCATAGTACTGTACAGATTTATGCTCGTTATATCTATGGTTTGAGTGATATGAAATATGGTTTAAATCCAAATGTAAACCTTGTTGGATGGAAATACTATAACAACGGTATTCAAGCTGGTGTAAAAATTAAATTATTCGGTAAATTGATTCCACCACCAGTTGTTGTTCCTCCTCCAGCTCCAATCGATACTGATGGTGACGGTATCATTGATAGTCTTGATAAATGTCCTACTGTTCCAGGTTTGGCTAAATACCAAGGTTGTCCAGTACCAGATACAGATAAAGATGGTATTAATGATGAGAATGATAAGTGTCCTACTGTTCCAGGTTTGGCTAAATACCAAGGTTGTCCTATTCCTGATACTGATAAAGATGGTATCAATGACGAAGAAGATAAGTGTCCTACCGTTCCAGGTTTGGCTAGATACCAAGGTTGCCCTATTCCTGATACTGATGGAGATGGTGTTAACGATGAGCAAGACAAGTGTCCTAATGAAGTTGGTGTTGCATCAAACTTCGGTTGTCCTGATATGAGTGGTGTTTTAGGTGATGCTGCTAAGAGTTTCTACTTTGTAACTGGTACTACTAAAATAGTTAATGCTAAAATCGCAAAAGCTAAATTTGATCCAGTTCTTGCATTATTGACTAAGTATCCTAAACTACATTTAGATATTGAAGGTCATACTGATAACACAGGTACAGACAAGATCAATGATCCATTGTCAGTAAAACGTGCTGAAGCTGTTAAAGCTGCATTTGTTAAGAATGGTGTAGCTGCTGATCGTTTCAATACTGCTGGTTTCGGTTCTAAAAATCCAACTGGTGATAATAAAACCAAAGCTGGTAGAGCAGAAAACAGAAGAGTAACTTTGGTTCCGAAATTTGTAGACTAATTACAATTAATAATTGATAAAAAGAGCCATTCCGATTTACTCGGAATGGCTCTTTTAGTTTTGTGCTTCAGAACTTTTTAGCGTGTTTCTTGTTTTATTGATAAATCCGTTCATGCCTGCATCTGTAAATATTATTTGGTTTAGGAGAGATCTTCGTTTAACAGACAATGCCGCATTATACCATGCTTTAAAAACTGGTAAACCCGTAGTGCCCATTTTTATTTTTGATACAAGTATTCTAAAACAATTAGAAGATAAAAGAGATCGACGCGTAGTATTTATTTATGCGGCCATTCAACAAATGCAGGAAGCATTAATAAAGTTGGGTTCGAGTCTGGAAGTTTATTATGGGTCACCTTTGGAGATATTTCAACATCTTTCTAATAAATATCAGATTGAATCTGTTTTCACCAATCACGATTACGAACCTTATGCTCAGGAAAGAGATCAGCACATCGCTTTGTATGTAGAATCGCAGGGCATTATTTTCAATAGTTTTAAAGATCAAGTGATATTTGAAAAGCTAGAAGTAGTAAAAGATGATGGGAAGCCCTATACCATATTTACACCTTATAGTAGAAAGTGGAAAGCAAAACTTAACGAGAAAGATTTGCAATCATTTCCTGTAGAGAAATATGAAGCACATTATTTTAAACAAAACCCACAGGATATCCCTTCACTGGCATCGATGGGGTTTGATGCAAATGAACTGCCATTTCCATCCAAAGAATTATCAACTGAAATAATTAAAAAATATTCAGAACAACGCAATTATCCGGCAATTGAAAATGGAACTTCTAAATTGGGCGTGCACTTACGTTTTGGAACAATAAGTATTAGAGCACTGGCAAGAATTGCAATGCCATTGAACGAAACATTTTTAAACGAACTTATTTGGCGCGATTTCTATCATATGATTCTGTGGAATTTTCCACATGTTGGGAAGGACAAATCCTTTAAGCCTGCCTATGATTTAATTCCATGGCGAAATAACGAAATTGAGTTTCAGGCTTGGTGTGATGGAAAAACAGGCTATCCAATTGTTGATGCAGGGATGCGCGAATTAAATGCAACAGGTTTTATGCATAATCGGGTACGAATGATTGTTGCTTCGTTTTTGTGTAAACATTTATTGATTGATTGGCGTTGGGGCGAAGCATATTTTGCACAAAAATTATTAGACTTTGATCTGGCTGCAAATAATGGCGGTTGGCAGTGGGCTAGCAGCAGTGGTTGTGATGCGGCACCTTATTTTAGAGTGTTCAATCCTACTTTGCAAACAGAAAAATTCGATAAGGAATTAAAGTATATAAAAAAATGGGTTCCTGAATTCCAGGAATTTAATTATTCTGCACCCATTGTAAATCATGAATTTGCTAGAAAACGTGTATTGGAAGTTTATGCAAAAGCTTTAAAAGAAAACTAAATAGCATTTGTTTTTTTGTAAACATCGAGTAATGTTTCTACTGCCTTTTTTCCTTCAATACCCAAATCAATACTAAAGTTATTTACATAAAGGTCAATGTGCTGGCGCATCACTGATTCACTCATTTCCTGGGCATGACCTCTTACATAATCAGTAATCTGGGGATAATTTTCAAATGCATATTCCACAGATTTTTTGATGAGTGATTCAATTTTTGATTGAGTGTTTTGATCAAATTTATTTTGCATAATTATTCCACCCAAAGGTATGGGGCAGTTTAATTTTTCTTCCCAGTAGGCACCAAGGTCAATGAGTTTTACCAAGCCTTTATCCAGATAAGTAAATCTATTTTCATGTATAATTACTCCTGCATCCACAGCACCACTTAAAACAGCTGCTTCAATTTCATGAAAGACTAAGAACTGTTTATTTTTTGCATTTGGGAATGCCATTGAAAATAATAAGTTTGCTGTTGTATTAATGCCAGGCACGGCAATTTTCATTTCATTTACAGACTCCAAATCAACAATTGGTTTCTTGGCAATTAATAATGGACCAACGCCTTTACCCAATGCGCCACCACTGCTTAATAATGAATAGGTCTCTTGTACGATAGGTAAAACACCATAACTAATTT
Organism: Bacteroidota bacterium; assembly: GCA_037139075.1. Classification (GTDB taxonomy): domain Bacteria; phylum Bacteroidota; class Bacteroidia; order Chitinophagales; family Chitinophagaceae; genus Sediminibacterium. Next base: position 8,030 of record JBAXHC010000050.1, on the reverse strand, counting down.
TAGAGATATTTAATTTTTCGGATTTAGCCCAATCGTTTAAAGTTTGTACATCTTCTAAATACACGTCAAATGTCATTCCTTCCGTATCAATTTTCTGATTCACTAATGCATCAAAAATAAAAGTATCATTCGGACAGGGAGAAAATCCTAAAGTAAAATGCATATTCAATTCTTAAGAAATTTGATACAAACAATCAATGTATTTTAATAAAGTTTGGTTCAAGTTATCGATTGCCAATTTCATTTGCCAATTCGATTTATCCCGCTCTCCAATATAATTAGAAATTGCCCTGATTTGTATGAATGGAATATTTGTTTCCCGTGCAACATAATGAAGCGCAGCCCCTTCCATGCTTTCAATACCCGGGTTGTACTTCTTTACCAACTTTTGAATTCTTTCTGGGTTTGTGGATATTTCATTTACAGTTATCCCACTCACTTCTTTTAATCCGAGCAGGTTATATTTCGTAAGCCACTGATTGGGCAGTTTCCTTTTTTCAAAAGGATGATAACTGCTTTTCTCTAATTTCAAATCAAAAAGGTCTTTCCACTTCCCATCTTCCTCCACACCCAGGTCACCAATTGTTTCTTCGTGTATTGCAACCACTGATCCAAGCAATAAACTGCTGTCAAATGTTCCTGCAATGCCAACTTGAATGATTAAATCTGGTTTGTCTTCCAAGGCTAATTTAGTTAGCGCAAAACTAGCAGCTAGCATGCCAATACCTGATTGATGATACTGTAGCTTTAGTCTTTGACTTTCACCAGTATATAATGTATTGACATTCAGAAAAGAAGGCATCCATTCTCCTACAGTTGCTGCTGAAATAATAACACGCATCCTTCAAAGTTCGGGGATTTATACAAATGCACCAATGGACTGGCAAAGCTTATTTGACTGGCAAGTTGTAAGTTTGCCGAAATTTTGTGTAGGATGGTGTATTTAACGCGACTAGAACATTTTAATGCAGCTCATAAATTGTTTAATCCCAATTGGACAAAAGAGCAGAATGATGAAGTCTTTGGAGTATGTGCCAATGAGAACTGGCATGGGCATAATTTCGACCTTTTTGTTACTGTTAAAGGCCAGCCAGATCCAGATACCGGTTTTGTATTTGATGTAAAGAAGTTGAGTAAACTCATGAAAGAGCATGTAATTACTCCTTTAGATCATAAGAATCTGAATCTTGATGTAGATTTTATGTCTGGCAAAATGTGTAGTACCGAAAATCTAGCCATAGCCATCTGGCAACAATTAGCCCCGCATCTTCCACAAAACGTTCAATTACATTGTGTTAAGTTGTATGAGACGGCTAGGATATACGTGGAATACTATGGGGAATGAGATTGATAATTTAAGAATAGACCTATAAACCATAAATACCCCTACTATTCGCTTGCGAAAAGGAGGGGCAGCCGATGGAGCGTAGCGTAATACGGCGGGTTGTTGTCTCTTGGAAGGAATTACAACTTTGTGAGTGTAACCTCCCCAGTCATCGCTCAGTCGCTCGACTTTCCCCTCCTATCCGCAAGCGGCAGGAGGGGTGCTTATTAATAGAAAAGCGGTTAATAATAATCTGTTTAAATATTTTTATAAATCTTTAAACAAAATAGAACCTTAACCGTTAATATTATCGTACTTAACTTTGCATTAATTTAGAAAGTCTAAATTACAGCCTGGATAGGATACAAAATTGGCCACTTGATCAGCACACTTCTGAAACAGTGCCTTTTTAAAAAGATTAATTAAAAAAAACAGATAATCATAAAAATTGAGCAAGAGAGTTGCCGTATATCGTAAAGAACATTTTAACGCAGCACATCGTCTTAATAATCCTGAATGGACTAAAGAAGAGAATAAAACTGTGTTTGGTCTTTGTAATAATGATAACTATCATGGACACAATTATGATTTAATTGTTAAAGTGATAGGGGAAGTGAACCCTTCAACTGGTTATGTGTTAGACTTAAAAGATTTAAGTACACTTATTAAAGAACAGGTATTAGATAAATTTGATCATAAAAATTTAAACCTCGACACCATAGAATTCGCCTCTGTAAATCCCACTGCAGAAAATATTGCGATTGTGATTTATGATTTGTTGAGAGTGAAACTGGATGCAGGTTTAGATTTAAAAATAACATTGTATGAAACAAGAAGAAACTTTGTTGAATATCCGGCTTAACGGAGACAAAATAGAGTTAAGCGATTTAATGATTGACGATATGGGAGATAACCATGTTAGTACTTCAGTAGATACGCCTATGCGTAAAGACGCTTTTGAAATGTCGGAAGACGAGAAGGTAGCTAAAATTGAAAAACATTTTACTGCTATCATGGAAACATTGGGTCTGGATCTTACAGACGATAGCCTTAAAGGGACGCCCCGTAGAGTTGCTAAGATGTATGTGAAAGAAATATTTAGCGGATTAAATCCTGCCAACATGCCTAAAATGGCAATGTTTGAAAATAAATATAAGTACAACGAAATGCTGGTTGAAAAGAACATTTCTTTTTTCAGCAATTGCGAACACCATTTTGTTCCAATCTTCGGAAAAGCACATGTTGCCTATATTAGCAATGGTAATGTAGTTGGACTTAGTAAGTTGAACAGATTAGTACAATATTTTGCAAAGCGCCCACAAGTACAGGAACGCCTTACGATGCAAATTGGAAAAATGTTACAAAAAGTTTTGGGAACAGATGATGTAGCTGTTTTGATTGATGCGAAACATTTATGCGTGGCTAGTAGAGGGGTAGAAGATAATAGCTCTTCAACTATTACAGCTTTTTATGGTGGCAAATTCAAAGAAGAAAAAACGAATAACGAATTTCTTCGCTACTTAGAAATGAAAACAGAATTCTAGTAAAATAAGAACACATTACAAGCCTGATAAATTTTATCAGGCTTTTTTATTTATTTTAGCTCCCTGAAATTGAATGTTATGAGTAAGCATGCCTATTTGTTTCCTGGTCAGGGAAGTCAGTTTATTGGAATGGGAAAACAATTATATGATACCCACCCAACTGCGAAAATTCTTTTTGAAAAAGCAAATGATATACTTGGATTTCGAATTAGTGATGTGCTTTTTGAAGGAACTGATGAAGCTTTAAAACAAACAAACATTACCCAGCCTGCTATTTTCTTGCATTCTGTGATTGCCTATCAAACCCTACAAGACCCTCAACCTTCATTGGTTGCTGGTCACTCTCTGGGTGAATTTTCTGCACTCGTTGCCAATCATGTCCTGCATTTCGAGGATGCTTTAAAATTAGTGAGTATTCGTGCGCAGGCCATGCAAAAAGCTTGTGAAATACAACCTTCAACAATGGCTGCAGTATTAGCTTTAGCTGATGATAAAGTAGAAGAAATCTGTGCTGCAATTACTGCCGAAACGGGCGAGATTGTAGTACCTGCAAATTATAATTGTCCAGGTCAGTTAGTAATCAGCGGCTCCATAAAAGGAATTGAAATTGCCTGCGAAAGAATGAAGGCAGCTGGCGCTAAAAGAGCTTTAGTACTTCCTGTTGGTGGAGCATTTCATTCCCCATTAATGTCTCCTGCAAAAGAAGAATTAGCTGCTGCCATTGAAGCAACAACTTTTAACAATCCCATCTGCCCTGTGTATCAAAACGTAGTTGCAAAAGCTGTTACTGATCCCTCTGAAATCAAACAAAATTTGATTGACCAATTAACAGGTGCTGTAAAATGGACTCAATCCGTACAAGCAATGGTTGCAGATGGAGCTACACATTTTACAGAAGTTGGTCCAGGTAAAGTTTTACAAGGATTAGTTCAAAAAATTTATCGTGAAGCAATTGTAGCTGGCGTTAGCTAATGCTACAATTGAACCACTCGCCATCGAAATTTGCATTGTATTTTTTATAAAATTTAATTGCAGGCTCATTCCAATCTAACACTTGCCAACAGATGCCATGGAGTTTTCTTTCCTTGGCTTCGATGATGAGTTGATCAAATAAAAGTTGGCCTAATTTCTTGCCACGCATTTCTTCGGTCACCAAAATATCTTCTAAGTACATACGCTGGCCCTTCCAGGTGCTATAACGAATGTAGTAAAGTGCAAATGCTTGTACTTTGCCTTCTGCTTCAGCTACAAATGCCCACCATACAGGATTTGCACCAAAACCACTTTCTTCAAAGTGTTCTAGGGTAACAGTAACTTCCTGTGGTGCTTTTTCAAAAACCGCTAATTCGTGAATCAACTCCATGATTCTGGCGCAATCTTTTTTCTCAGCTCTTCTAATAACTATTTCCATAATTTAATCAACCTTATTTTTTGTAACCAGGTCCTTTTACAAATCTACCTGCTGCATTGCCTGTAGGTTCTCCATTTTTAAATACAGCAATTCCATTTACAAATACATCTACCATACCATCAGAATATTGGTGTGGCTTTTCGAATGTGGCATTGTCTTTTACTTTTGCCGGATCAAAAATCACGATATCTGCATAATTGCCAATTTTCAATTCACCTCTTTTTTGAAGTTTCAAATGTTTGGCAGGGAGATTTGCTAATTTTTGAATAGCTGCTTGTAAAGTCAATACTTTTTCATCACGTACATAATGACCGATCACACGTGCAAAATTTCCATAAGCCCTTGGATGTGCATTTGATTTTAAAAATACACCTTCAGTTGTATAGGAACCTTCGTCGCTACCAAAACTAACCCAAGGTAAAGCCACTTGTTTTTTTACATTGTCTTCACTCATTAAAAAATAAGCTACACCCACTCTGGTACTATCCTGTACAATTAAATCCATTGCAGTTTCTTCAGGTGTTGAATGACGCATCATTGCTGCTTCTGCTAATGTTTTGCCTGTGAATTTTTTTAATGAATCTTGTTTAAAACCCAATAATAATACATGTTCTGGGCCTCCAGTACCATAATACAAATTTTCCCAATCTTGTGCATTGGTGTTCATTGCTTTTTTCATTTCAGCTCGAATCTTTGGATCTTGTAATCGCTCTCTCAATTTGCCAAATCCACCATCTTGTAATGTTGGTGGAAAAGCAGAAGTCATTCCAGTTGCTCCTGCCAAATAAGTATACATATCGGAAGTAATATCTTGTCCTTCCTTTCTTGCACGTTCTACTCTTTTAATTACAGAATCCATTTTGGGCCAGTTATCTTTTCCTCCAGCTTTCAAGTGGAAAATCTCAGCAGGTATATTAGCTTCTTTTGAAATGGTAATCAATTCTTCTACTGCTTCTAATAATTTGTTTCCTTCACTTCTCATATGACTTGAATAAGTACCACCGTATTTAGAAGCTTCTTTTGCTAGTGCAATCAACTCATCGGTTTTAGCAAAAAAATCAACTGGATAAATTAATGCATTTGTGATACCCAAAGCACCTTCTTCCATTGCCTGATCCACCAATAATTTCATACTATCTAATTGCGCGGGAGTTGGTGCAATATTTGCTTCACCAATCACATACTGCCTAACTGCACCACTTCCTACAAAGCTGGCAATATTCGGAGCTATTCCTTTTTTCTCTAACACTTGCATGTACTCGCCCAGAGTATTCCAGCTTACATTGTATTTGACATCTCCCTGTCCATTTTGCATTTGACTTTTCATATTTGCATTCAGCGGACCAAAAGAAGTTTCTCCAAAAATTTCTGTCGTTACTCCCTGACGTATATCACTTTGAGCTCTTCCATCTTGAAATAAAGATTCTTCTGAATGGCCCATCATATTAATGAAGCCAGGTGCAACTGCTAATCCTTTTGCATCTACTTCGTTTTTTGCTGATTCTTTTGATAGGTCTCCTATAAAAGCAATACTATCGTTTTGTAACGCAATATCAGCTTTGTAGGGTTCGCCACCATTTCCATCATACACTAAACCATTACGGATAATAGTATCATATTTCTTGGATGAACATGAAGCAATTGTTACACAAAAAAGTAACAGACAAATTAGATTACGCATGTTTTTATTTTTGATTTTGAATGGGAAGTATTATTTCTTTGTTGCTTTGAAATTACCATTGGGCTGTATAAAGGTTAAACCCGTTGATTCTCCTTTATCGTTTATATCGAATTGTACAAAATACCCATTTATAATTTTCAAACCGAATTTATCTTTTTCTACAGGGAATAATTCATAATCTGGTTGCTCCGGAACCAATACAAATAAAGTCTTATTGTCTTTAATATACACTTTTACAATTGCGGCACCTGCTAAATCATAATCACCTACATATTTAGTCAATTCATCAACAGTTATTTCTTTTGGTTTTGGTGTTTTGTCGAATTTAAGTGGAGGCAGGGTTGGTTCAATAGCTAATTGAACGCTACTGATGTCACCTGCTTCATTCATTTGAAAAGCAATTCGCAACGGACTTTTATCTGTAGTATCGATCCCATCGATAGGATCTTTATCAAATGGTTCAAAAATATCATAATGATAATTTCTAAGCCATAAAATGTCTTTACCCATTTTGCAGAACAACGAATCATTAATCAACGACACTTCAAATGTTCCATATCCAGGATGATGATATAGTCCTTCATAATCTTTTAAAGCATGAGAGGGATGTGTATTTAATTTTTGGTTACTTGTTTTATTTTTCTCCCCTTCTTTTTCTGCTTTTTTTGCTTTTGCAACTGATTTTTTTACATCACTATTCCAATCGAAGTAAGGTAGTTTTAGCACTCTATCAGCAATTGTATTTCTAACAATTGAAGGGATAGACGATCCGTTTTGATTTGTTAGTACAATGATGCCAATACTATCCGATGGGAAGAAACAAGTACTTGCAGAAAAACCATCGATGTTACCGCCATGTTCAACTCTAAAATGTCCTTTATAAGATGCCATCATCCAGCCAAAGCCATAATTTGAAAAGAAAACATCTGGCTTTTCTTTTGTTGGAATACCCGTACCAACCACCATTTGAGCGCCCATCGCTTCATTTACGTATGATGATGGAATGATTTCTTTACCATTGAATTTTCCTCCATTGATCCAGGTGCTTACCCAATTGGCCATTTCCAAAACATTGCTATTAATGCTACCTGCTGGCGCCATTGCATTTATATTATAATAGTCTAGCTTTTTAATAATGCTATCCTTTTTTAATCCATATCCCAATGATGCATCTTTATTTTTTTGCAATTCGGGTATTGAAAAATTAGAGTTAGTCATTCCAAGCGGATTGAATAATTTTTCTTGAACATTTTTCTCCCAACTGTTACCCGTAATTTTTTCAGCTACCATTCCCTGAAGAAAGTACATGAAATTATTGTATTGCCATTTTTCTCTAACTCCATATGAGGGTTCCATATATTGGATTCTCTTCATCAAACTATCTTTTGATGAAGTTGGAAATGCATACCATGAATAGTCGTGTCTTGGAAGTCCGGTTCTATGAGACATCATGTCATTCAACTGGATCTGATTATTCATATTATCGTTGAAAAATTTCAGATCGGGTAAATAGTTGCGAACGGGTTTATTCAATTCCAACTTTCCATCTTTTTGTAATATTCCTAAAATAGAAGCTGTAAAAGCTTTGGTGCAACTACCAATGGCAAAAAGTGTATTTGGAGTTACGGGGATTTTATTTTCAAGATCTCGATACCCAAATCCTTTAGCATAGATCAGTTTGTCTTTTTCAACTACGGCAACAGCAAAACCCACTCCGTGCCAGTCTTTTAGAACCCTTTCGAAAGCAGTATCTAAGCCAGCAAATGGATCGGTTTTAGATATGAGTTTATTTTTCTTTTGAGCATTAGCAAATACAAGTACTGCTAGCATAAGGGTAGCTAAAAATATTTTCTTTATCATGGTGTATGGCTTTAGAAGGCCAATACAATATAATAATAAAATACTTTTTTATTTCACGAATTATGATAAACGAAAATTAGTGCGATAAAGACTGATCCAGATCGTTTAGAATGTCTTGAATATTTTCAATTCCCACACTCATACGAATGAGTCCATCGGTGATACCATATTTCTCTCGTTCTTCAACGGTTAATCCAGAATGCGTCATAC
>JBAXHC010000049.1:0-22288 GCA_037139075.1 Bacteroidota bacterium | reverse complement strand
CTTCACTCTTATCTTTCATCATAATACTGATCTGTTTCAAGCCTTCCATTCTTTCCAACTACTCTGTACCATGTTTCTCCATTTGAACGATATACTTTTTTGAAAAAATTTCCATTGATCTCGTAGTACTTGATATCGTTGATTACAACGGGTCTTGCATCAATTGGTAATGCAGGAACTTCTGCACCAAGAGGGGCTTCAACTATTTCATAGTAATTATTATAAGGACGCATAAATGCCCCGTTGTAATAATAGTATGGATTTCCTCCGAAGTTCATTGACAAATATCCCATTGGCAATAAATTAAAACGAAAGCCTAGGGTAAACCTTGGAGAAATATAATGAGATGGATAGGGACTATAATAACCACCACCTCCGGAATATCCGTAGCCATTGCCAATACCGATGCTTACAGATGTTCTTGGTCTTTCATTATAAGCATATCTGCCATCATATCTTTCCATGCGTTCGTGGCGTTCTTCTCTTTCTCTGTATTCGTGTCGATCTTCGCGCTCGTTTCTTTCATGGTGCTCATTTCTTTCATGGTTATTGCCACCCCAACCTCTTTGAGAAAAAGAATAAGATGCTGTGAATAGCATGAAGCTGATTCCCATCAAAACTGCTTTTTGTGTAGTGTTGTTTTTCATAACATGATTTTTGGTTCTGTAGATATACATTCAATATCTGTGCTACCAATTGCAAATGAAATCATAAAACCAAAACTGCATATACGAAAATAAAAAACCGCGACCAGGGCCGCGGTTAATTGATTCTTTTTATCGGTGAACAACATTATTTTCTTGCTAAAACTTTCTCAGCAGCAGCAACTATAAACGGTGTATCTAAACCATATTTAGTTAGTAATTCTGTTGGCTTGCCACTCTCTCCAAATGTATCATTGGTGCCCACATACTCAATAGGAATAGGACAATGTTTCGCAGCTACTTGTGCAATAGAATCGCCCAAGCCACCAATTACATTATGCTCTTCTACGGTTACGGCACATTTGGTTTTGCTGATAGATGCTAAAACAGCTTCAGTATCTAAAGGTTTAATCGTATGAATATTGATCACTTCTACGCTAATACCTTTTTCTTCTAATAGGCGACCCGCTTCAATAGCTTTCCATACCATATGTCCACATGCGAAAATAGAAACATCAGCACCATCACTCAATTTCTGAGCTTTGCCAATTACAAAATCACTTCCATCTTCTGCAGTAAAGTTTGGCCATTTTGGTCGGCCGAATCTCAAGTACACTGGTCCTTGATAAGCAGCAATTGCTTTTGTTGCGGCTTTGGTTTGATTAAAATCACATGGAACAATCACCGTCATTCCAGGTAACATTTTCATCAATCCAATATCTTCTAAAATCTGATGTGTAGCACCATCTTCACCTAATGTTAGACCTGCGTGTGAAGCACAAATTTTTACATTCTTATCACTATACGCCACACTCTGACGAATCTGATCGTACACTCTACCTGTGCTGAAATTTGCGAAAGTAGTAGTGTATGGAATCTTACCGCCGATAGTTAATCCTGCAGCAATACCAATCATATTTGCTTCAGCAATTCCTACTTGTACAAAACGGTTAGGAAAATCCTTAATGAATGGTCCTAGCTTTAAAGAACCGGCTAGATCAGCAGTTAATACAACTACGTTTTCGTTTTCTTTACCAATTTCATGTATGCCTTCTCCAAAGCCACCACGAGTTTCTTTCTCGTTCTGAACTTTAATGTCTGATAATTTCATCCCTTAATCTTTTATTAATCTTGCAAAGTAAAGAAAAGAAGGGCAGTATTGCGTAATACTGCCCTTCTTAGTTTTTATTAAGTTTTTTGAACCTCATGTACGTCTTTTACATTTCCCGTTCTTTTCAGCACTCCCCAATGCTGCAGCTCACCTTTAAATGCTCTTCGATAGGATCTGAAAAGTACTACCAGCATCAACCAGCGATAAACAAGTCTCTGTGGCAATAACCAAATCAGCTTCCAGATAGGTTCTTTTTCGAAAAGAAATGCCAAAGCTGCGATGGCGGCATCTACCAACATAAATATGAGGTAATAAAAGCCCAGTTTACCTGCATTTCCAGTCAGCAATCCTATTAACATTAAGAAATCTGCTAATGGAGCAAACAGTGGAATCAAATATTTAAATAATAAGATATCAGGTAAAGCCAGCCAGCCCAAAGCTTTGAATTTAGGATTGAAAAGTGCATCTCTGTTTTTCCAGAATGTTTGCATCACGCCAAAAGTCCAGCGGAAACGTTGTTTCATAAACTGTTTAATCGATTCTGGCGCTTCCGTCATTGCAATCGCTCCGTTTTCATTATCGATCTGATAACCACAACGAAGAATACGAATTGTTAAATCGCAATCTTCAGCTAATGTGTCGGTACTAAAACCTCCAGCTGCTTCTACAGCTTCTTTTCTGAAAGCACCAATGGCTCCAGGAACCACAGTAATTGCATTCAGATAAGCAAATGCTTTTCGATCTACATTCTGACTGGAAATATATTCAATGCTCTGCCAACGTGTAATAATGTTTACTTCATTTCCCACTTTTACATTTCCTGCAACAGCTCCTACATTTTCGCGACTAAAATGCTGCATCATTTTGCTTACGGCATCTGTCAATAATTTAGTATCTGCATCAATACACACTACATAGTCGGCATTGGTTTGTGCTATTCCAAAGTTGAGTGCAGATGCTTTACCGCCATTGGGTTTGGTATATACTTTTACTTTAGGATGATTTGCAAATGCTGTATGTATTTTTTCATAAGTGCTATCCTTGCTGCCATCATCTACAAAAACAATATTGAAATTTGGATAATCGCATTTCAATAAATTTTCAATAGAACTCACGGCATTTACTTCTTCATTAAAAGCAGGAACAATGATGGATACTAATGGATTTCCTGTAAATGGAATTTGAGCTAATTTCTTTTCTTTTCTTCTCTGTAAAATAGAAAAGCTCAACATCATGACTAAACGAATGGTACCTAATATTAAAAACAGGATAAAGAGCGCAAATAAAATCTGACTTAAATAATAACCAAACTCTGCAATAAAGTTATTGAACTGAATTAAATTGTAACCACTTCCTGGCGGAACTGGCGGCATCATATCATCTCTTTTTTTGTTCAATAATTCTGCCACTGTAATAAAAGTATAACCTTGCTTTTGTAAATCTTCTATCAGTCTTGGCAAAGCTTTTACAGTAGCACTTCTATCTCCACCTGCATCGTGTAACAAAATAATATTTCCGCGATCCTTTAATGCCATCACACGATTGTAAACTGTATCTGCATTGAAGTTGGGTACTTCACTTGCTTCCCAGTCTTCGGGATCGATATTCTCACCAATGGTTAGATAGTTTCTGGTTCTACTCAATGCAACAGGCACCAACTCTTCCATTTTTTCTGGTTGTGCATCAGCATTGTAAGGGGCACGGAACATAATGGTACTATGGCCTGTAATGCATTCTAATAATAAGCGGGTAGCATCCATTTCCAAAAATGCCCGTTGCTTACTCACTTTGGCCATATTAGGATGTGTGAATGTATGATTACCTAATTCGTGGCCTTCGTTATAAATTCTTTTTATTAGTGGAATATTGTTTTCAGCTTCAATGCCTACTACAAAAAAACTAGCAGGAACATGATATTTTGAAAGGATATCTAAGATCTGACGTGTGTAAACCGGGTCTGGTCCATCATCAAATGTGAGCACCAATTTCTTTTTGGAAGCATCGATCCTTCCCATTTGTTTCACCACAAACATGCTGGGTAATGAATCGTATTTCTCTTCACTGATCAGCATTAAAGAAGAATCAATTTCTGGTGTGATATGCCCTTCTCTTGGAGTAGATAAAACATCCAATACTTCACCATCACCCATGAAATCAACATCGTCAGTTGCTTCCACTTTATTAAATTCTGTGAAGTTGAATTTTGCCAATGCTTTACGCGACATGGGTTGATTATAAAAATCCCATAATCTACTATCCTCACTTCCTAGTCTCCAAAGAGCAGTTCCTGCCAAAGGATATTCTGTGGCAAATCGAAGAGTATTGAAATTGGTAGCAGCGTCTGTAAAATGAACTTCGTGTTCTTTATCATTATCATCCCAATATTGATAACTCAAATTGTAAGTATCGTTATTGTAAGAAACTTTTCCTTCACTCTCCCGGGCAATAACAAGTGCTTGTTGATAGGTAACATCAGTTCCTTGTCCACCTTTAACCCAATCATAACCATAAGCTGCTAAACATAATACTATCTTTTTTGGAGATACTTTTTTTGAAAGCTGATCAACCGCCGCTTCGATCCATTTCTGACTACTAATGGGTCCAGGTTTTGTATCTCCTGAATGTTCATCATAAGCCATTAAGAAAAGATAGTCGTTATACTTTCCTAAAGTTTGATAGTCGTAGTCTTCATTAAAAGGCATCACATCTTGCGAAACGAGCAGCCCTTCTTTATGAAACCTTGCATATAATTCTTTTTGAAAATTGGAGAGCACTTCATTTTTTGTTTCTACCAATTCTTCGAAATCTATATTGATACCAACGAAGCCATACTTTTTAATGAGTTTTACCAGGTCGTTAATCAGTTTATTTTTCTTTACAGGATCGTTGATAATACGATGAACCACGTCTCCTCTAAAAACAGATTTTACATTATTGGTCATCATGGGCATCACACGAACACCAGAGGCTTTAATGACATCAAATCCTCTTTCATCGATATTGGTATATACAGAATCTCCTTTCGGATCCAGAAAAAACCATTCTGGCATCACCAGATTCATTTTAGAAATATTTCTTTTAAGCGAGAAGAATGATTGTGCATCCCATGCCACATAAAAAGCTGCGCGAATACCTAAGCTATCGCTGAATAGAGAGGTGGTAGAAAGATTTAACACACTATCTTCTTGTCCGCAGCCTCTACCCTTTGCCCATCTATTATCAATGAACTTTCTAAAGCCCTGGTATTTTTTGGCAAGTTTACTGGTTGTCTTTTCAGTCTGTAATACTTCCTTCATCGCCTGCCCCTGCATCATGGGGAGGTTAGGGAGGTACATATTTTTAATGGCGATGGTAATAATAGCTATCACCAAAATCAAAATAAACAAAATCAATCTGCCACCCCATTTAAATCTTTGCCAACGGGAAGGGTTATTGGTCTGAAAAATCTGCGCCGAATGTTTATTATCCATGGAATCTTATACAAGCAAAAAAGATGCTAGATATGCAAAGTAAACACAAAGGCCGCCTTTAACAAGCGGCCTTTGTAGGAAATATAGTTTTTAACTTTTTTTAAAAGCTTAACCTTCAAAACTGCTATAGAAATAAGGCGTTTTTGCTTCAAATTCTGCGCTACAGGTATCTACCATTTTGTAAACACGCGTAATGCCTAATGCTTTTCTTTTTGCATAAACCTCATCTTCTGTGCAAGTATTGTTCATGATGCGAACAATTTGCAAATCACTAAACCCATTCTTTTTAGCTTCTTTTAAAAGCGGTGTTGGAATGGTGTCTAAGCTATATTGTGCAATTTCTTTTTCGATATGGCAGATCTGCTGAATCTGATAAAGAAACCAGCGGTCAATCCCAGTTGCATGTGCAATTGATTTAACCGTAGAACCCTGCATCAATGCATCTTTGATACGGAAGATGCGATCCCATTTTGGAGTCTTGATGTATTCCACGATTTCTTCGCTCTTCATCAAACTTTTGCCATAATAACCTAAGCCAATGGCTTCATTCTCCAAACTCTGACAAGCTTTCTGAATGGCTTCAGTAAAGCTTCTGCCAATAGCCATCACCTCACCCACACTTTTCATTTGTAATCCTAAAGTATCGTTAGCGCCTTTGAATTTATCAAAGTTCCAGCGTGGCACTTTTACAATTACATAGTCTAATGCCGGTTCGAAATAGGCAGATGTAGTTTGTGTTATTTGATTTTTTAATTCGTCTAAAGAATATCCGATAGCTAGTTTTGCCGCAATCTTCGCAATGGGGTAACCAGTTGCTTTTGATGCTAAAGCAGAAGAACGACTCACACGAGGGTTAATTTCTACAGCGATTAATTCTTCATTTTCAGGATTCTGAGCAAACTGAACATTACAGCCACCGGTAAAGTTTCCGATGGAACGCATCATTAAGATGGCTTTGTTTCGCATTTCCTGAAAAGCCGTATCGCTTAATGTCATAGCAGGAGCAACCGTGATGGAATCTCCGGTATGAACCCCCATGGGGTCTAAATTTTCTACCGTACAAATAATAACCACATTATCATTACAATCGCGCAATAATTCTAATTCGTACTCTTTCCAGCCTAACACTGCTTTCTCTACCAGCACTTCGTGAATAGGAGAAGCTTTTAACCCTTTATCGAGGGCAGCATCTAAATCGTCTTTAGTATGTACAAAACCACCGCCGGTACCGCCAAGGGTAAACGAAGGACGTATAACTAATGGAAAACCAATCTCTTGCGCAAATTCCTTACCTTCTAAAAAACTATTGGCAACCCTACTTGGTGCCACAGCCATCCCGATTTTAACCATCAGCTGGCGAAATTTTTCTCGATCTTCTGCTGTGTCAATTGCTGCAATATCTACTCCAATAAGGCGAACATTGTACTTATTCCACACCCCCAATTCATCTGCTTCTTTACACAAATTCAGGGCAGTTTGACCACCCATTGTGGGCAGGACAGCATCAATCTGGTTCTCATCTAATATTTTTTCGATACTTTCAACCGTCAAAGGGAGCAGATAAACCTTGTCAGCCATCATCGGATCGGTCATAATGGTGGCAGGGTTACTGTTAATAAGGATCACTTTGATCCCTTCTTCACGTAGGCTTCGTGCAGCCTGTGTGCCTGCATAATCAAATTCACAGGCTTGGCCTATAATAATAGGTCCAGAGCCAATAATTAAAACGGAGTGTATCGAGCTGTCTTTAGGCATAATTGCAAAAAAATAAATTGTGCAAATGTAAGGTCAACAAGTGAAAAGGGGCATAATTTTTTCGAATCATTTAGCTCAAATGGAACAAAAACTGGTTTAAAAGGTTAATATATATAGATTGTACACTAAATAAAATAAAATGGCAGTATTAAAAGAGGGAAGTAAAGCACCCGTTTTCAAAGCGGTGGATCAAAATGGTAAGGCGATTTCATTGACTGATTTTAAAGGAAAGAAGGTGATATTATATTTTTATCCAAAAGATGATACTCCGGGATGCACTGCGCAGGCATGTAACCTGAAGGATAATTATGCGTTATTACTAAAGAAAGGATTTCAAATAGTTGGTGTTAGCACAGACAGTGTGGCTAGCCATAAAAAATTTGAAGAGAAGTTCGAACTTCCTTTTCCATTGGTGTCTGATGAAGACAAAAAAATTGTTGACAAATACAATTTGTGGGGAGAGAAAAAATTCATGGGCCGCACTTATATGGGCACCACTCGTACTACTTTCTTGATTGATGAAACAGGAAAAATTGTAAAAATCATTGCAAAACCCGATACCAAAAATCATACGGAAGAGATTTTGGCAGCTTGGGAAGGATAATTTTTGCTGAACTAATAGATGGGCCTCTGAATTTTCAGGGGCTTTTTTATTTAAAGATCTGATACACTAGTAAGCTCATCACATAAGCCAGTCCGGTCATGTATAAGAATTGAAACACGGGCCACTTCCATGATTTTGTTTCTCTTTTTACCACAGCCAATGTGCTCATGCATTGCATGGCTAATACATAAAAGATCATTAAAGAAAAAGCTGCAGGCAATGTGTATACTTTGCTGCCATCTTCATGTTTTGCGGCAAGCATCTTTTGTTGTAATGAAGTATCATCGTTCTCTTCCACACTATATAATGTGGCCATTGTTCCCACAAAAACTTCTCTTGCTGCAATGGAAGTGATGAGCGCGATTCCTATTTTCCAATCATACCCTAAAGGTCTGATGGCGGGTTCAATTGCTTTGCCAAGAATACCAGCATATGAATTTTGTAATTTCTCGGAAGACAATTGTTTAGTCAGTAGAGTTTTATCGGTTGGATTTTGTTGAATGAGTGTGGCATATTTTGCTTGCACTTTTTCTATTCTGTTTCCCGGACCGTAACTACTAAGAAACCATAACAGCATACTAATTACTAAAATGATTTTTCCTGCATCAAACACAAAGATCTTTGCTTTTTCTACCATGGTAATGCCCACGTTAGCCCATCTTGGTGCCCGATAAATCGGTAATTCTAGTATAAAAAAACTCTTCTCCTGAATCTTAACAACCCACTTCATCACATAACTCACAATTAATGCCATTACAACTCCAAGAAGGTACAAGCCCATCATTACAATACCCTGTAAACTTAGAAATCCGAAATAATATTTATTAGTAACTACCAGCGAAATTAAAATAGTATAAACAGGAAGTCGGGCACTGCAACTCATTAATGGGGTTACAAGTATTGTTAATAAACGCTCTTTTTTATTTTCAATATTTCTTGCACTCATAATTGCTGGAACAGCACATGCAAACCCACTGATCATGGGCATTACACTCTTTCCATTTAATCCAACCTTGCGCATTAACCGATCGCTTAAAAAACTTATTCTGGCCATATAACCAGTATCCTCTAAAATGGTAATGATTCCAAAAAGGATCATAATCTGAGGAACAAATTTTAAAAGACCACTTAGTCCTGCTATAAATCCATTGACTAAAAGATTACTCCACCAAACTTCCGGAAGATGATGGTTTAACCAGAAACTAATTTCTTTCATGCTCCAGTCAATTCCATCCATTGGAAACTGTGCCAGCCAGAAAACACTTTGAAACAAAAGAAACAAAACGGATAATAAAATTAAATAACCCCAAAAACGGTGTAATAAAATATCATCGAGTTTATCAGAAAAATGTTTTTGTTCCAGGGGATCTGGCTCATTTACATTTTTTTGCATGATCTTTCTGATATGTCCAAAACGCTGCACAATTTCTTCAGCCTGCGTTTTCGTAGGATTGAATTGATTGTCGATTTCTATTTGCTCCATCTTCTCCTGCAACTCATCAGTGAGCGGGAAATTTTCATGATTGATTAAATAATGAATGGCTGCATAATTGCTGAGTGCTGGAAAATGCGATTGAACTGCTGCAATAGCATTTGGTGCCAATATATGATTGTCAATAAAATCGTGCTTATTAAATGCAGAAGGGTTCTTAACGTATTTTGCTAATGCTATTTTTAATTCAGTGAGCCCCTTATTTTTTCTTGGGTTCACCAATACAACCGGAACACCTAATTCTGCTTCCAATCCTTTCACATCAATAATGATTCCTTTCTTGGCAGCCAGGTCGTTCATGGTTAAAGCAACTACTACAGGTATTTTCAAATCTATGATCTGACTACAGAAAAGTAAGTTTCGTTTAAGATTACTGGCATCAGCCACTAATAATACCATATCCGCTTTCACTTCCAGATCGGCATTCATTAATACTTTATAAGCTACCCATTCATCTGCTCTTCTGGGATATAAACTATAAGTGCCGGGAAGATCAATCAACTGAGTGTGTGTGCCATCACTTAAATCGAGAACGCCTGTTTTTTTGTCGACCGTTACTCCTGGAAAATTCCCTACTTTTTGGTTGAGGCCTGTTAATGCATTAAACAACGAAGTTTTTCCGCTATTGGGGTTGCCCACTAATGCTATATGTAATTCCTGTTTCGACAAATGCTGAAATTGAACGCAAAAGTATAGTCTTATAAGAGTGCTTTGTTACGAGATTGGGAAGAGAATCCCTTCAAAATCATCGTAAACAGAAGATACATTTTCAATATGGAAGCTTAAATCGTCTATTTTTGTTCGTACAAATTAAGAATATATATGAAAAAGCTGCTGTTGATTGTGTTACTCTTTACAACTGTTGCTCAAGCACAAAGTAAAAGGAAAAAAAGATTGGCGGAGGAAAAAGCTAGTATCGAACTGGTAGCTAATTTAAAATCGCATATTCAATATTTAGCGGATGATAAATTAGAAGGAAGGCGAACAGGAACAAAAGGTGAGCAGTTGGCATTAGCTTATATCGTTGAACAGTATCAGAAAATAGGATTACAGCCAAAGGGTAAAGAGGGATATGTACAAACTTTTGAAATTAATGAAGGAAAGAAATTCACTTCGGAAACTTTTCTACAAGTAAATGGACATGAGATAGAGCAGAACACAGAATATTTTCCCTTGAGTTATAGTGCGCAGAAATCTGTGAAAGGCACACCTGCAATGGCTTTGAATGAAAAAGGGCAACCCTGGTTCAAGGATTTAAAGGATTTATTAGAAGAGAATAAAACGAATCCTCATTTTGATATCGATGAAGTTCTTCGTAAAGAAGCTGCTGAAGTTGCTTCAAAAGGTGCAACTGCTTTATTTCTGTATAATAGTTCTGCTACTGTTGACAATGTTCAATTCAATAAAAATGATACTTCAATAGCTCAAGCTATTCCTGTTGTGTATATCACTAAGGCCGGGATTAAACATTATTTTTTCGATAATGCAGCAAGCTTTGATTTATCACTCAAGGTTGAAATTGTAGAACAAAAAAGAAAATGTAGTAATGTAATTGGCTATATCGATAATCATGCAACTACTACTGTTATTTTAGGTGCGCATTATGATCATTTAGGATATGGTGAAGATAAAAATGCTTTAGATACAGGTCATGTAATTCATAATGGGGCAGACGATAATGCAAGCGGAACTGCTGCATTAATTGAACTCACTAAATCATTGGTTAAATCTTCTCCGAAGAATAATAATTATTTAATTATTCATTTCTCTGGTGAAGAGCTGGGATTGTTTGGTAGCAAGCATTGGTTAGATGACCCTACTATTAAAATCACAGCAAATTACATGTTGAATATGGACATGATTGGACGCTATGATACTTCACATAAATTAACTATTGGTGGCTATGGCACTTCTCCAACATGGGGTGAATATTTTACATCTTTAAAAAACGATCAACTGCTCATTAAGTTAGATAGTTCAGGAAGTGGCCCGAGTGATCATGCCAGTTTTTACAGAAAGGATATGCCGGTTCTATTTTTCTTTACAGGAAGTCACCCCGATTATCATAAAGCAACTGACGACTGGGAAAAGATCAATTACGAAGGAGAAAAAAATATTGTTCAGCTGGTGCATCAATTAATTGTTGATAATGATGCAAAGGGAAAATTGGTGTTTACAAAAACAAGAGAACAAGCTGCAGGCCGCAGTACAAAATTCAAAGTGAGTTTAGGGGTTATTCCTGATTATGGGTACAGTGGAACGGGTATGCGAATCGATGGAGTTAGTCCGGGTAAATTGGCCGAAAGAATTGGACTACAGGCAGGGGATGTGTTATTACAATTAGGTGATATTAAATTTGTAGATGTGCAAAGTTATATGGGGGCACTTGGTAAATTCGACAAAGGAGACAAAACAAAATTGCGCATACTGAGAGGTAAGGAAGAAAAAACCTACGATATCGAATTTAAATAGTCTGCTATGTCAAAACTCCGTTTGAATGTAGATGAATTGAATGAAGATTTCTTCGAAGACACTCGTCTGCTGGGCATTACAGCGCCCATCAAGAGTTATCAGTTTTGTTTGCAATTGAACAATTTATTGGGTTATCAATTCAAATTGAATAACGATTTTGAAATTCATTTAAGAAGAAAAGAGCGGACTTATTATTTCTCTGTTTACGAATCCATAGAGCCGAATAGTTTTTTAAGTCACTATGTATATCATAATCAATTCGATGGAGAATACTTATTGCCTGAATTCAGGCATATGGATTTTCTTTGGTTGATGAAGGGCGACTTTGTGGATGATGAAAAGTGTACCTGGATCAAACAGGCTATCAATGGCATCACGGGTGTGCAGCTTGTTGCTGAGCTTACCAATGAGCAGATCAAAAATAAAGGGAATATGGTTTTTTAATAGCTATATAAATTGAATCACTTTTTCTCCCTTTGCTTTTAGAGAACCAATTGGTTTTGCATAAGCAGATATTCCAAAGGTTTCAAAAACAGCAATCACTTCATGGGCCGCTTCCGGAGAAACTGCAATCAATAAACCACCATTTGTTTGTGGGTCGGGTAATAACTGCAAAGCTTCTTCCAGATTGATGCCCTGCGCAATACTAACTTTTTCACTATAGCTACTCCAGTTGCGAGCTGTGGCGCCCGGTCCTATTTTTTGTTTTTGATATTCTAATGCAGCTTCAATAATTGGTATGTGCGCATATTCAATTTCTGCACTCAATCCACTTCCTTCGGCCATTTCTGTTAAGTGACCCAAAAGTCCAAATCCAGTAACATCGGTCATCGCATGAACACCTGCAATTTTTCCTAGAGCTTCACCTGCTTTATTCAGCGTGCCTAATTGTTTCACCAATAGTTGCAAATGTTCATCGGAAAGTTTTTCTCTTTTTTGTGCTGTAGCCATAATGCCCACACCAATTGGTTTGGTAATAAAAAGAAGATCATTTTCCTGTGCCGTATTATTTCTTTTTAAGTGTTCTATATTAACCAATCCACTCACTGCTAAACCAAAAATAGGTTCAGGGCTATCAATGCTATGCCCGCCAGCCAGTGGAATGCCTGCTTCCAAACAGATGCTGCGTGCACCTTCCAGCACTTGCTGTGCAACTGATGCAGGAATTTTATCGATGGGCCATCCTAGAATTGCAATAGCCATCACTGGTTTACCTCCCATGGCATACACATCGCTGATGGCATTGGCAGATGCTATTCTGCCAAAAGAAAAAGCATCATCCACAATGGGCATAAAAAAATCTGTGGTGCTGATCAATGCGGTTCCGTTTCCTAAGTCGTAAGCAGCAGCATCGTCATTGCTGGCATTGCCAACGAGTAAGTTTTTATTTTCTGGTGCAATGGTATTCGATTGCAAAATGCTGCTCAAAACAGAAGGAGCAATTTTACAACCACAACCACCACCATGCGAAAATTTGGTTAAACGGAATTCAGACATCTTATGATTTATTTATTTTTTGCAAATTAAGTTTAAATGAATTGGATTTTCGTCATCATATAATCCAAACGATCTCTCCAAATTGAAATCGATCCTGTAATCCATTTTTTAATAGAAGTTCACCTGATTGATTTACCGATTCAACACCCGCACTAAACGCGATATTATCTTTTTTAAATCTTACTGTTTCACCCTTCTTGTATAAATGAAGATTGTATTCTGATAATTGTTGTGAAAACTCACCTGCTTTTAAAGCCTCAAATCTTTTATCCAGGTGTTGGCATAATTCTTTAGCAAGTTCTACGGGGTTATAATCTTTCCCGGTTATTTGTTTTAAAGAAGCTGCTTGTTGAATAATGGGCGAAAATTGGGTTTGGTTAATATTGATCCCAATTCCTATCACCGAATACTGCCATTTAGTGCCCTGAATATGATTATCGATTAAAATTCCCCCTGTCTTTCTGTCACGCCAAAACAAATCATTTGGCCATTTTATTTTGGTTTCTTCGCCTGCATAAGCTGAGAAAAAATCAAAAACAGCCAGGGAAGTCATCACACTCAATGCAAACTGTTGACTGATTAAAAGAAAAGAGGGGTCAATAACTACCGATAAAATGATATTTGAACCGTTCTCGGAAATCCAGGTCTTATCCCGCTGGCCTTTCCCCGCATATTGGGATTTTGCAAAGAATGCCGAACCATGAGCAGCCAAATTAGACTGAACCTTGTCAATGGCATAGATATTGGTGCTATCTACTTCATGTAATTCGGAAAATGGTTCTCCTATAGGAGTTTTAGCATTTATAGGTAACAAAGAATTACTATTTTTGACGAAGTTAGCACTGAATCAATCACACTTAAACAACTTAATTTATTGGCAACGCTCTCTGTACTCAACAAAATCCCAACTACAACCGGTACCCGTATTACACGTGTTAATCGGAATTCCAAAATTTTTAAGACCATTATTAAAGCCATTCAGGATAAGAAGGGGGAGAATATTGTAAGTCTGGATCTTAGGAGTATACCCGAAGCGGCAGCCGACTTTTTTATTGTTTGTGAAGCTACTTCTACCACACAAGTGCGTGCAATATGCGATTTTGTGGAAGCACAGGTATTTATAGCTTGTTCTGAAAATCCGTACAAGCACGAAGGAAGAGTTACAGGACAGTGGGGATTGATAGATTATGTAACAGTGGTTTTGCACGTGATGCAACCTGATGCAAGAAAGTTTTATAAGCTGGAAGAAATGTGGAGCGATGCGGGTTCAGTGATGCATGATGAAGTAGAAAAAACAAAATAGAGATACTGGTTATTTTAAAGAAACATTATTTATAATAGAGGAAACAGATATGTCACAGGAAAATAAATCGCCCAAATTTAACATTCAGAACGATAAAGGTGAAGCTCCCAGAAAAGGTCCCAAATTCAGTATTTACTGGATTTATGGAATCATTGGTATGGTATTATTATCTGCCAATTTCTGGAAAATGTCTCCCGATTTAAGTCGCGTGAGTGAACAAGAATTCAAACAAGAAATGTTGGCCAAAGGCGATGTGGAACGTTTGGATCTGGTAAGAAATAAAGAAGTAGTAAGGGTTTATATTAAAGGGGATAGTCTTGAAAAAGAATATTACACTGTAAAATTTAAGACCAAACTATCTAAAGAAAAGTACAAAGGGGTTCCTTTATTTGAATTTAAAGTAACCGATTGGAAAAGCTTTAACGATGGTCTGAAAGAGTTCTATGCAACCAATCATATAGCTGAAGTTTCTACCAATCCAATGGATGAGGGCGAATGGTTTGGACCAGTTGCCAATACCATCCTTTCTTTATTGATCATTATTGCTGCATGGGTATTGTTGATGCGCAAAATGGGCGGTGGTGGTCCTGGCGGCGGAGGCCCCGGAGGCATATTTAATATTGGAAAATCTAAAGCCACTTTATTTGATAAAGGTGCTAAAGTAAATATTACTTTCTCTGATGTGGCTGGTTTAGATGAAGCAAAAGTGGAAGTAATGGAGATCGTTGACTTCTTAAAAAATCCCAAAAAATATACGGCTCTTGGTGGTAAGATTCCGAAAGGAGCTTTGTTAATCGGACCTCCGGGTACTGGTAAGACCTTATTAGCGAAAGCCATGGCTGGAGAAGCGCAAGTGCCTTTCTTTAGTTTAAGTGGTAGTGATTTTGTGGAAATGTTTGTGGGTGTGGGTGCAAGCCGTGTGCGTGATTTGTTTAAGCAGGCGCGTGAAAAAGCTCCTTGTATTATTTTTATCGATGAAATTGATGCAATTGGTCGTGCACGTGGTAGAAATGCCATGATGAGTAACGACGAGCGCGAAAATACTTTGAACCAGTTATTGGTGGAGATGGATGGATTTGGTGGAGACACTGGTATCATCATCCTGGCAGCAACCAATCGTCCGGATGTATTAGATTCGGCATTACTTCGTCCTGGTCGTTTTGATCGTCAGATCTCAATTGATCGCCCGGATGTGGTGGGTCGTGAAGCAATCTTTAAAGTGCATCTGGGTGTGATTAAAGTTTCTGAAACATTGGATGTACATAAGTTGGCGGAACAAACACCAGGTTTTGCCGGAGCAGATATTGCCAACGTTTGTAATGAAGCAGCTTTGATTGCCGCAAGAAAAGATAAAGCCGCTGTAGACATGAGCGACTTCCAGGATGCGATTGATCGTGTGATCGGAGGATTGGAGAAAAAGAATAAAATCATATCTCCGGACGAAAAAGAAGTGATTGCTTATCACGAAGCTGGTCACGCTATTTGTGGTTGGTTCTTAGAGCACGCATATCCTTTATTAAAAGTTACGATTGTTCCAAGAGGTACAGCTGCATTAGGTTATGCGCAGTATACACCTAAAGAACAATACTTATATACTACGGAGCAGTTGATCGATCAATTGTGTATGACATTGGGTGGAAGAGCCGCAGAAGAAATTTTCTTCGGTAAAATTTCTACTGGTGCAGCAAACGATTTGCAGCAGATTACTAAGATGGCATATTCGATGGTAACTACTTATGGTATGAACGATAAGATCGGTAATATCAGTTTCTACGATCCGGCAGCAGAAAATACTTTTACCAAACCTTTTAGTGAAGAGACTGGTAAAATGATTGATGATGAAGTTCGTAAGTTGGTAGCGAATGCTTATGTAAGAACCATTGCATTGTTGACAGAGAAAAAAGCACAGGTAGAATTATTAGCAAAAGAATTATTGGATAAGGAAGTCTTGCATAAATCGGATGTAGAAGAATTAATTGGAAAAAGACCTTTTGAAGAAAAGAAAATTCTGGAAGTTCCTATTCCTCCGGTTCCATTGGATTTGCCAATTATTCCAATTGTAAGCAATGATCAAGAAGAACCACCAACAACTATTCTTCCTTAAACAATCAGTAGAACATGGCAAACAGTTCTAGAGATAACATATTAAACAGGATTAAACAGGCACTGAAAAAACCAGTGCCTGTTCCCTTTCCTGCCATCGAAAACAAAGAGTTCCCATTTCAGCCATCCACACAGGATTTAGAGATTGAGTTTGCTGAAAACTTTACCAAATTACAAGGACGATTTTCGTTTTGCGCCAACGAAGCGGAGTTAGCAGTACAATTAAATTTGTTAGCAGCACAAAGAAAATGGTCGAAAATTTATTGTGTGGAAGAGGACTTGAAAACTAAATTATTCGATAAAGGTTTTCAAAATATTACAGGTACTGATTTAGCGGATTGCGAGGCCAGTATTACTTATTGTGAGCAATTAGTAGCACGTACCGGAAGCCTTTTATTAAGCAGTGCGCAAGCAAGTGGTAGAACCGTAAGTGTGTATGCACCCGTGCATATTTGTATTGCATATACCGATCAATTGGTCTACGATATTGCGGATGGCTTTAATCAGTTAATTGATAAGTACCGCCTCAACCTTCCTTCATTAATTACACTTGCTTCAGGCCCCAGCAGAACTGCCGACATTGAAAAGACCCTGGTGGTGGGCGTACATGGTCCCAAAGAAGTTTTTTGTTTTTTGATTGACAGGCAATAAAAGATAGCTTGTATCTTTATCATTATGCAACAGCGGGTATTCCAAATATTTGTTTATGGCTCACTGAGAAGTGGATTTCATGCACCAGCATTTGAATATATCAGTCGCTATTTCGATCTGGTATGTGATGCAAGGGTAAAGGGCTATTTATACGATATGGGTGAATTTCCTGCAGCATTACCTACAGAAGATGAAGCTTATCTGGTAGGTGAATTATATCGTATCAAACACGAAGAAGAATTCAATTGGGCAATAGAACAATTGGATGCCTATGAAGGAATTCATTCAGATCCTGAAGAAGGAGCAATACCATATCGAAGAGATCTTGTAACTGTAATAACTCCTAATGAAAATGAGGTTGCATGGATTTATTGGTTTAATGCAGCCATCCAAGACCAGCCAATCATTCCATCAGGAGATATGTTGGAATATCTTCGTCAACAGAAAAATAACGGTTAGTATGGAGCTCGAATCTGGTAAAAAAATATATTTTCTTTCCGATTTTCATTTGGGTGCTCCTGATAGGGTAAGTAGTTTGGTGCGAGAGAAAAAAGTAGTGGCATTTTTAGATTCTATTAAAAAAGATGCAGCAGAAATTTTTATTGTTGGCGATATTTTCGATTTCTGGTTCGAATATAAAACAGTGGTGCCGAAGGGTTATACCAGACTTTTTGGAAAGCTTGCTGAACTCTCTGATGCAGGAATTTTATTACATGTATTTGTGGGTAATCATGATATGTGGATGAGCGATTATTTTTTGCAGGAATTAAATATTCCCGTGTATTTCGAACCAAGAATTTTTGAGTGGAGTGGGAAGGAATTCTTTATTGGACATGGTGATGGTTTAGGTCCGGGAGATCATGGATTTAAGTTTATCAAAAAAATATTTCGTAATAGAACTTGTCAGTGGTTGTTTGGAATGCTGCATCCTAATTGGGGTATAGGGTTAGCTAATTATTTCAGTAGAAAGAGCAGAGAAAAAACAGGCAATTCGGATGAATTGTTTCTGGGTGCAGAAAATGAATGGCTGATTGTTTTTTCAAAAGAATATTTGAAAACAAAACAGATGGACTATTTTGTTTTTGGGCATCGTCATTATCCTATTGATTTTGTGTTGAATGATCAAAGCAGATATATCAATCTGGGTGATTGGATCCGCAATTTTACTTATGCCAGTTTTGATGGCAAGGAAATGGAATTAAAAAATTGGGTAGCAAGTTCTCATCCTACTAATTAAGTTTCATGGAAAAGATTTTACAGCAGGAATTTTTGGGCAATACTATTGGCAGTTATCTGTTGGTAATGGCTTCTATTTTATTGGCTTTATTCTGTAAGCGATTAGTGTCGAAATACTTTGCCACACTGCTTTATAGAATAGTGGGGAAGAAGAGTGATAGTATACGCAAAAAATCTTTTTTAGAATTAGTAGTGCAGCCGCTGGATGTATTCTTAGTGTTATTGGTGTCACTGATTGCGGTTGACAAATTAAATTTTCCGAAAGCACTCGATTTTAATATTTATCATATCACATTCAGGCAGTTATTAGATTCAATAGCCAATGCCACATTGATCTTTGTATTTATCTGGGTATGTATTCGGGTGATCGATTTTATAGCGATCATTTTGGAAGAGAAAGCAAATCTTACTGCCGACTTAACAGACAATCAGCTGATCGTTTTCTTTAAAGACTTTTTCAAAGTGATATTAGTGATCATTGGTATTTTAATGATCTTCCGATTTGCTTTTAATAAAGACGTCAGTAATTTATTAACAAGCTTAAGTATTGTGGGAGCCGCGATAGCATTGGCCACAAGAGAGAGCATGGAGAATTTGATTGCCTCTTTTATTATCTTTTTTGATAAGCCTTATATGACTGGCGATTTAGTAAAGGGAAATACTTTTACTGGTTTTGTAGAGAAGATTGGGTTAAGAAGTACAAGGATTCGAACACTTGAAAAAACCTATATCTCAGTTCCCAATAAACAAATGGTAGACACCATTATTGATAATATCAGTTTGCGTACACAGAGAAAAGCAGAGATCAGGTTAGAGCTGAGTTTAAAAGCAAACAGTGTTGCTTTAATTTCTTTTTTGGAATCGATCAGACAACTTTTAAAAGACAAACCTGAAGTAGAAAATTATTCTGTGTTTTTATCAGATACTGGAAAGAATGCGCATCTGATAGCAATCGATTTTTTTGCAGGGATGCAAATGAATATTGATGAGTTTAATCAACTGAGAGAGACCATTAATTTATCGATCATTAAAAAACTGGAAGAAGCGAATATGGAATTAGCTGCAACCAATATGGATGTAGTTATAAGCCAGCAATAATTTCGCCAAGTTCTTTTTCCATAAATCCCGTTTTGCCATATTCCGTTACGCGGGCTATTTCTTTTCCGTTCTGCAGTACAATAAAAGTAGGGGTATTGCTGAAATTATATTTCGCCTGAATATTTTTGTAAGCCTTTTTATTTCTATCAACAGCAATCAATAAAACTTTCGATTCGGGGTAACCAGATTTATCGAGTAGTCGATAGAGTTTAGGAATTAAATTATTGCTATCGTGGCACCAGGTACCCATCAGAACAACCAAAGAAAATTTAGAACTATTTTTCTTGATGGCTTCTACCGCAGAAGGATCAGCTTCACCCCATTTCATATTTTCTTTAAACCATGCGAAGGCGGTATCGCTTTCTAAAATGGAACGATCGATCTTACCACTTAGAATTTTGGTGTGATTATCGGGTATGGAAATATAATCCTTACCAGCAGTTAATTTAGAACTGGCGCAGGAAGTGATAAGGTTTAATCCTATGATGACTATAAAAAGTAAACGCATAAAAAAATGTAAATCTTTGAAGACTATGAAGCTGAAAGGTTTGCTTTCAATTCTAATAAGAACGATTTGAATTTAGACAAAGATTGAACCAGCTGCGATTGCATATCAGCTTGTGCTTTATTATTTTTTAAATAGTTCTTAGCACCTTCAATTGAGAATTTCCGTTGGCGTAAAAGAAAATAAATGAGTTGCAAATTTTTGATGTCTTCCACTCGAAACAGACGATCTCCTTTTCTTGTTTTTCTAGGTTGCAACACATCGAATTCATTCTCCCAGTAGCGAAGTAAGGAAGTGTTTACTTTAAACCATCCGGCCACTTCGCTGATACTATAATAAAGTTTTTTCTTGAGTGTTTCTTCGTCAGGGATATCGATTAAATCAACTTCTGAATCCATGTCACGAAACGACTTTCTACCTCTTTTGCTAGGTTTTTTTGTTTCAACAATGGTAGAAGTTTTTGTTGATTCCGTTTTCTTCTTGATCCGAATCGCGATGGATTTGTCTTCGTAAACAATGTTAGGTTCGGCAACAGTAAGGGGTGCAACAAAAGGAATTGGTTCTGCTTTGGGAGCTTTCACCAGTTTCTCCTTTTTTGCTTTTGGAGCAATAGGTTCTATTGGGAAACCAAATAAGTCTAATTGTTGTAACGGACCTGACATGGTATAAAAGTAACACAAGAAAGGGACTGTTTTTACACCCTTTAGATTTGGTGGAAAAGATGGCTATATATGGGGATACAGCTTGAAACACTAACTTTACAAGATGCAACAAATTAAAACAATTGCGGTATGTGGGGCTGGTACCATGGGTACTGGTATTGCGCAATTATGTGTGCAATCGGGATACCCAACTATTTTGTTTGATGTGCAGGAAAATATATTGCAGAGAAGTAAGGATGCGATGCAGGAAAGCTGGAAAAGTTTGTTGATAAAAGGAAAGATCTCGCAGGAAGAGCTGCAGCAATTTGAAAGTTTATTGAAGTATAGCAGTGATATCAATGATTGTGTGGCTGACTTGGTAATAGAAGCGATCGTTGAAAAAGCGTCCGTTAAGTTGGATTTATTTCATCAGTTAGCTGCGAACAATTCTATCAAAACAATACTGGTAAGTAATACTTCTTCGATCTCCATTAATGCAATGCAAGCGAAACTGGAAGACAGCTTTCGGTTTGCGGGGATGCATTTTTTCAATCCAGCCACGCATATGAAGTTGGTAGAGATTGTGCGGGGAGATCAGACAACTGAAGCCGTGGTTAAAATGCTTCAGGAAGTTGCCATTCGTTTGGGAAAGACTGCTGTAGTTTGTAAAGATTCACCAGGGTTTATAGTGAATAGGGTGGCAAGGCATTATTATTTAGAGTCATTATACTTGTTGGAGCAGGGCAAAGTGGACGTGGCAACCATTGATCAGGTATTAGAATCTACTGGTTTTAAAATGGGGGCGTTTCGTTTAATGGATTTAATAGGGATTGACATCAATTATGCAGTTAGTAAGATAATTTGGGAAGATTTAGGGAAACCCAAACGTTTAATACCCTCGATTCTTCAGGAAGAAAAGATTGAAAAACAAGATCTTGGAAGAAAAACCGGGGCGGGCTTCTATAAATACTACAAAGAAGAAAATAATTGACCACACTAAAACCCAAGTTTCACTTATTTTTTACTAACCAAGATTTCCTAATTTCGTACTGAAAACAACCCCCATCCGTTCCCATACACTCATTTTGCTAAGCAATTTAGTAGAACAGGTTAATTATTTGACTAAATTGTTATACATGTCAGCAAAAAATACAACATAGTTGGTATTTCTACGTTCTTGCCTGAGACAGAATTTTATATATTAAATTTTTATGTTAGGACAAGGCTGTACTATATGGTGTTGTTTTATAAAGAATTTATAATAACTGTAGTGGAATTAACGTTATAAAAGGCCACTATTATTCCATACCCTAACTGGATAAAATGAGATTTGGTAAATATTTTTTCATCTGTTGCTTCCTGATAGTGGCAATTTTTGGAAGCAGCAGCATGTTGAATGCGCAGCTTTCCAGAAATGGTATCAACTTTCAGGCCCTAGCCAGAGACCATTTCGCCAATCCCATTAAGAGTACTCCCATTTTTGTTCAAACAACTATTATAAAAAATACTCCAACAGGAAGCAAAATGTTGGTGGAAGAATTTTCTGTAACAACTGATGCAACGGGTGTTTTTGCGGTATTGATTGGTCAGGGTAAAAGAATTAGTGGTACCGTCAATGATTTGCAAACAGTGGACTGGGCGAATGGACCTTATTTCTTAAATATACAAATCGCTTTAAATAATAGTACCAGTGGGGTAACCAATAA
>JBAXHC010000048.1:0-22932 GCA_037139075.1 Bacteroidota bacterium | reverse complement strand
GTGAGGTAGTTGTAACAGGTTCTGGAGTTGCAACTTCAAAAAAGAAACTGGGTATCGCAGTTGAGTCAATCAAAGGCGATAAATTACCAGTATCTCCTGGTGCAGGTATCGACCAGGCTTTGATCGGTAAAATACCAGGTGCGCAGATTTCATCTGTATCTGGTAACCCAGGTGACCAAGTTAATATTGTATTAAGAGGTATCAATACCATTCAAGGTGGTACAAGACCAATGATCTTATTAGACGGGGTTGAAATCCCTTTTGCTAATTTGAGCACATTAGATCTTACCCAAGTAGAAAGAGTTGAGGTTGTACAAGGTGCGGCTTCATCTGCTTTATATGGTGCTCAGGGTGCTAATGGTGTTATTCAGATTTTCAGCAAAAAAGGTACTAAAGGCAATTTGAACATTAACTTTTCTTCTAGTTATGGTTCAAGTTCTTTCATTAACGCGGGTAATTTTGGAAAAGCACAATTGCATCCTTATTTAACCGATGCTAGTGGTAATATCATTTCAGCAAATAATGCAAATGGTTTTGCTGCTGGAAGTCCATTAACAATAGATCCTATAACTGGTGCTCCTTTGTGGGGGGGAGGCAGTCTAGCTTATCGTTATGGAACTAATAATGGTGGATCTGCACCTGGAGAAGGTACAAGTTATAGCCGTTATGGTGTGTTAGACCCAAGAAATACTGCTGACCAGCCTTATAAGGGTAAGTTGCAATTCTATGATCATTTTGCACAAGTATTCCAAAGCGCTCCAACTTTCAATAACTCACTTTCCATTAGTGGTGGTGGTGACAAAGTTGATTTCAACGTGTCAATTGCAAATAATAGAACCTATTCTGCTTTATTAAAAGATAATGGTTATGTTGATAGAACAAACCTTACTTCTAATATTGGTATCGAATTGTTCAAAGGATTCACACTTCGTTCTGTAACTAATTTAGCATATACTAATAATACCTTGCATCCTCAATTAGGTGCACCAGGTGGCGGTGGTTATGGATACGGTAATAGCAATGCAAATGTGGGTGGTGTTTATGGTTTCTTAAATACACCAGCATTCATTAATTTACAAGATACTATTGTTGGAGGCGCTCCTGCAGCAGAGTATTTCATCGGAGGTATCAATATTGCTGCGAATGCATTTAACCCTTACTATACAGAAAATTATAGCAAAGGCGATAGCAAAAGATACGATATCATTCAGAGTTTTGATGCAAACTATAAGTTTAACAAGTTTGTTACTTTGAACGCACGTTATGGTATCAGCTATAAAAATGAAAATGATATTTGGACCTATTACAACCAAAATCTAAATGCAAATACCAATTATTATGGTGGATCAGCTGGTTATTATAATGGTACAGATTATACAGGTGAGTATGATAACTTCCAGTATTCTCAAACCAAGCAAAACTTATTTACCAGTGCGAACTTGAAATTAGATTTTGAAAGAGATTTTCATTTGAAATTACCTATTCAATCTTCAACTTTAGTTGCATACGATTACAGAAAGAATGTGTATAAGGAATTAGATTTTTATGGTTTTTCATTACCATTACAACCTCCTTTCTTATTTTCTTCTACTCAATCTCAATCTTTGGCTAATCAATACAATGAAACTTCTGTAACATATGGTTATTTAGCTGAACAAAAATTTGATTATGGCGATTATGGTGGTGTTACTGCAGGTTTAAGAACTGACTATTCATCAACATTTGGTCAGGGTCAAACGCCAACAACATTCCCACACTTTAATGGTTATCTTAACGTAGCAAATTTTGATTTCTTAAACAGTGTAAAAAATGTGTTGCCTAATTTTAAATTAAGAGCTGCTTATGGTAAAGCGGGTATTCAGCCAGGAGCTTATCAAAGACAACCTGTTCTAGGTTTGCAAGCAACTGGTTCACAGGTTTCATATACTAATCCAACAACGGCTATTAATCCTGATTTGGGAGTAGAAGTATCTGCTGAAACAGAATATGGTACAGACTTTACAGTTAAAGCAGGCAAAGGTAATTGGCTGAAGAATTTAAACTTCTCCTTTACTTATTGGAGTAGACATACAGATAATGCGATTTATACTGTAAACCAACCACCTTCAACAGGTGCACAAAACATTACAAACAATGCGATCACTTTATCATCTAAAGGATGGCAGTTAGCTTTAAACATTCCAGTATATTCAACTAAAAATTGGAACTGGGATTTCACTGCTAACTTCGGACATCAATCTTCTATGATCAATAAAATTGTGGGTGGAGATATTCCACTTACTTCTGCAGCGGGTAGTTCAAGTTTGATTTTAAAAGAGGGTGGTTTGATTGGTCAGATTTATGGCTATAAATCACTAACAAGTGTAAGTCAGTTAAGAGAAGATGGTAAAACACCTTTCATTCCGGTTGCAGATCAATCAAAATATGAGATTGTAAACGGAAAAGTTGTAAATACTGCTACTAAAGCTTTATTTATTTCTGATGAATCTACTGCATTGGGTGATCCAAATCCAACACTTACATCATCTTTCATCAATAGTATTACCTATAAAGGGTTTATCACATTTGCGTTCCAATTTGATTGGGTACTAGGTTCACACTTATACAACCAAACTGATGAGTGGATGTATAGAGAAGGTATCAGTAAAGACTGGAACAATCCTGTTACCATTGGTGGACAAACAGGTGCCTGGACTGCTTACTATGCAAGTGCCTACTATGCTTTGGGTAACACTGCTAGAGGTGTGGGTAATAACCTAACAAAAGACTTTTTCTATGAAGATGCTTCTTTCTGGAGATTAAGAAACGTTTCTTTAGCTTTTGATTTTGCACGATTTGCTAAACAAGGCTGGCTTAAAAAATGTCAATTGGTTCTTAGTGGCAGAAACCTTCTGACCTTCACTAAATATGCTGGAATGGATCCTGAAATTAGTTCTGGTTCTTCTAACTCATCATTTGATAGAGGTATTGACCATAGCACTATTCCAAATATGAAATCATATCAAGCTACCTTGAATATTGCTTTTTAAACTTAAATCAAACTTAATAGGATATGAAACATACAAATTATCAAATACTAAAAAAGCGGTTATCTAGCCTTGGTTATTTGGCGATTCTTAGTACGGTACTTTTCACTAGTTCTTGTAAAAAAGAATTAAATCAAGTAAACCCTAATTCACCGACTATTGGAGGTAACGTAAACAATGAAGCTGGAATCGCAGCTTATGCACTTGGTGGTGTTTATTGGAGCGGCTTCAACTATGGTGATGCTTGGCTGGGTAATAGTTACTTTTCTTTACCATGGGGATACCATGAGTTAATGGGCGACGTTGCTGGTGGTGGTTCTGGTTCTAATAACCAAACTACTACCATGGGTGTTCCAGAAGCAATGTATCCTGATCCAGTTGGTGCTCCTTCTACAGTTGTAACTAACCCTAGTCCAGAAGTATCAATTATCAGAAGCTATAATAATACAGCATCTACTGCTGCAGCTAATAATGCTTTGTTTTATGAGTGGACTAATATGTATGCATTGATCAATTCAATGAATGCAACTTTAGAGGCACTTCCTGGTGTTGCTGGTTTGAGTGCTGATAAAGCTGCAACTGTTAAAGCTTGGGCTTATTGGTGGAAAGGATATGCATATGCTGCCGTTGGTACCATGTATTATGCTGGATTGATTGAAAATAAAGCATCAACAACCAATAGCAATTATGTTGCTCAAACAGCTGTTATTGCTGAGTCTAACACTCAATTAAATAACGCAATAACTGCATTGAAAGGAATTTCTAATCAGGGTGATTATAATACTATGATCGCGCAATTGATTCCTCAGCAGTGTCAGGTAGGTTTAGGTCAGCCTTTATCTTCTGCTCAGTGGGTTAAAACCATTAATACGATGTTGGCTAGAAACATCCTGTTAAATAAACTATCTCCATTTGTAAATGGTAATCCAAGTGCTACTATCACTGGTGCAAGTATCCCTGCTATTTCAGCTGCAGATTGGACTGCTATCATTGCTTATTGTAATGCTGGTGTTCAGGCAGGTGATTATGTATTTACTGCTAGATCAACAAGTGTGAATTCATTCTTTACACCAACTGGTGGTACAGTAGCTTCTTTAAGTACCTTAAGCAACCAGGTTTCTACTTATAAAGTAAGTGAAAGACTGGTTCAGAATTACCAAGCTGGTGATAAAAGATTGGCAAACTTCACTTCAAGTAATGGTACTTTCTATGGTGATGCAGTTTCAAATTCTACACGTTATGGCTTAGTGGATGCTGTAACTGCTAGTTTATCTGGCTTCCAAACTTTGTCTTCTAGACAAACTGGTGGTATTGAAGTATATATGGGACCAACCTACGAAGAAAATACTTTAATGCTTGCAGAAGCAAATATTCGTTCAGGTAATGTTCCAGCAGGAG
The DNA here is from genome assembly GCA_037139075.1 of Bacteroidota bacterium. Lineage (GTDB taxonomy): Bacteria > Bacteroidota > Bacteroidia > Chitinophagales > Chitinophagaceae > Sediminibacterium. Next base: position 18,508 of record JBAXHC010000048.1, on the reverse strand, counting down.
TAGCCCTGATTGATGCTGTTAGAAATTATCAAGGTGCAGGTCTTGCTTCATTATCAACATCATTAACTGTAGCTCAGGCTTTAAATGCCTTAACCCAAGAGCGCTTAGCTGCATTAGCTTATAGAGGCTTGTCTTACTTTGATTTAAGAAGATGGGGATGGAGCTATGGACAAACTAAAGGTGGTGGAAGATATGGTTGTAACATGCTTTATAATAAAGTACTTTATACTAACGCATTTATCAACTATAACTATATGGATTATTGGGATGTACCAGCAGATGAAATCGTTAAAAACACACCAGGTGCCGGAAGCGCTGTTGTTGTAAATCCAAACTATTAATACTCCAATAAAGTAAAGCTGATCATCAGCTTTACTTTATTCCAAATAAAAAAGAGACAGCTAATAACTGTCTCTTTTTTATTTGCCTAAAGCGAATATTTTATGAAAATTAAAATTTGATCTCTTCCTCGTGCTCGTTGAAGAATCTAAATTCAATGATATGATAATTTGTATTTGCTTGCACTTTTAAATTCATCTTATACTTGCGCTTCCACTTTCTAATAATTGGATTGAAAAATCCTTTTGTTAAGTGAGAATACACGATAGGATGTACCGCTAAAGTCAAAGAATTATGAGCGTGTGATACCAAATAATTTAAACGCTTTTCAATTTCATCTTCCAATATTAAAGTCGATGTAATTTTTCCAGTACCATTGCAAGCAGGACAAACTTCAGAAGTGTTGATGTTCATTTCCGGACGCATACGCTGCCTTGTTACTTGCAACAATCCAAATTTTGAGATCGGTAATAAAGAATGACGGGCACGATCGGTTTTCATAAAACCTTCCATGGCTTCTTGCAACTTCCTTTTATTATCGGGCAGTTTCATGTCAATAAAATCAATCACAATGATGCCACCAATATCTCTTAATCTTAATTGCCTTGCAATCTCTTCTGCTGCCTCTAAATTTGTTTCAAGTGCATTCTCTTCCTGATTATTGCTTATACTCTTATAGCCGCTGTTAACGTCTATTACGTGCAATGCTTCTGTATGCTCAATGATCAGGTAAGCACCGCTTGGTAGATTTACTGTTTTACCAAAAGCAGATTTCACTTGCTTGGTAATTCCAAAATGATCGAAGATGGCTCCAGGATGACTATACATGGTAACGATTTCTGCTTTATCGGCAGCAATACGTTGGATATAAGCCTTAGTATCAGTATAAATATTTTTATCGTTGATTACGATGCGATTAAAATCTTCACTTAATAAATCACGAAGAATACTAGTCGTTTTGTTCTGCTCGCTCATGATCTTAGCAGGTGCCACTGAGCCTTTCAGGTTTGTTTGTATGGTATTCCAAATGGCTACCAAACTCAACATATCCTGATGTAATTCAGCTGTACTCTTGCCTTCTGCTGCCGTACGCACGATCACTCCAAAATTCTTAGGACGAATCGCTTCTACAATTTTGTGTAAACGTTTTCTTTCTTCAGAAGAATGAATTTTTTTAGATACTGCTACAATTTCATTGAATGGAGTAACTACTACAAAGCGGCCTGGAAGCGATAATTCGCAACTTAAGCGCGGGCCTTTTGCAGCTATTGGTTCTTTAAGAATCTGAACCAATACATTTGGCTTGCCATTCAATACCTCATTGATTTTTCCAGTCTTAAGAATTTCTGGTTCTGATTGAAATTTTGCAAAATCAAATCCATTCTCATCCTTATCATGCATCGCAATCTGCGTGAATTTGATAATAGAACGAGCGTAAGGACTAAGATCTGTATAATGCAAAAAAGCATCTTTTTCAAAGCCCACATCTACAAACGCAGCATTCAATCCAGGGATGAGTTTTTTTACTTTACCCAGGTATAAATCACCTACAGCAAAGCTGGCGTCTGCTCTTTCGTTATGCAGTTCCACCAATTTTTTATCTTCCAACAAAGCGATCTCAACGCCTGTTGGGGCTACATTAATAATTAATTCTTTGTTCACAAAGCGCAACTTTTAGATACACAATTACTTGCCCTTTAAAGAGCATACCTCCTTACATCAATATCTGTATTACTAGCCACCAGAAAGGAAGGAAAAGGTAAAGTTGCAGCGTAGGAAAGGTGAGTGGCTAAATTCAGATAAGTGTTAAATCCCCGTCCTGATTAATCGGAACGGGGATTCTATCATGTTAGTAGAAGAACTATTTGTTCTTTTTCTTATGACGATTCTTTCTTAAACGTTTTTTTCTTTTATGCGTCGCAATCTTATGACGCTTTCTCTTCTTACCACAAGGCATACCCAAGTAATTTTATATAGTTAAAAAATAAATTGTTATTTCTTCAAATCCTTTATGCGTTTGTCAAGCGCAATTTTAGCATCTGGTACTTTTATGATATCTCTGGCTTTTTGATACCAGATAACAGCATTCGTTTTATCACCCTTCATTTCAAAAGTCTCAGCTAAATTGAAAATTGCTTCCAAATTATCCGGTTGTTTATCCACTACTATTTTAAATCGTTCAATGGCTTTATCATATTGCCCGCTTTTCTTTCCACCTAATCCTAAAACCATTTGACCGTATAAGTTATCTGGATGTTCCTGTACCACTTTTCTTACTTCCAGAATACCCTGCATCGGGTTATCAGAAATATTGCCAAACATGTAACAGATACCCAAACCTATTTTGGATGAATCGTTAGCCGGATTAATCACCAGCGCTTTATCTAAAAGAACTTTTGCATTGTCACCCAACCAATGTTGCATAGCAGGATCACCCTCAGTTAATAGGTTATCTAAAAACAGATGGGCGGCAAAGGTGAGGCTTTTTTCAGAATTTTCCAACTTCGCTGCCTCAGAAGTATAATATGCGTAAGGTTCGAACATCCTGGCAGAGTCTGACCAGAACTTTGCCAACTGATGATATACATGTAATTGTTGATCTTTTACATCCCCTCTTTTTACTGAACTTTCTAAGGCAGCTAGTCTTGCAACCTGCTCAGGGTTAAGACGTTGTTTTGCTTTTTGAAGTAAAATCTCTGTTGTAACTGGCTGAATTCCAGCAGATTGAGGTGCCGAAGCGGCAGGTGTGGTTGATTTTGGAGTATTGGTTACCCCAGTTATATATACTACTAAAACAAGTACTAGTCCTACTAATACTAAAATCCATTGTTGTTTTTTCACGAATTAAATTTGTGCGAAGTTACCCAGACTTACGCTTGGTTTTTACTTCTGCAACAAATTCTTTTGCTGGCTTAAAAGCAGGAATAAAATGCTCAGGAATCTCCACTGCGATGTTTTTCTTAATATTTCTTCCAATTTTGGCGGCTCTTTTCTTTGTAATAAAGCTTCCAAAACCACGGATATAAATATTTTGACCGTTAGATAGACTTTCTTTCACCTCTTTGAACATTGTTTCAAGGGTTACTAAAACGTCTACTTTAGGGATACCTGTTTTATCTGAAATCTGATTGATTAGATCTGATTTTCTCATATGGTTGACATTTTGTGGGTGTATAATACCAAAATACGACAAAAAATTCGGTTCGTGCAAGTAAGATAGCTTAATTTTTATAGGCGTTACTAATTGATTGATAAATGGTTTAAAGCCGATTGAGGTGGGCCAAACACGATACTGCCTATATATTTGAGACTAAAATCATAACCAATTCCAATAATTACTATTTTCAGCTTCATGGACAGCATTTTTACCAAACAGCTGATGCACTGGCATTTTAACGAAAATTCAAGGCAAATGCCCTGGAAAGGGATCAAAGATCCTTACAAAATATGGCTAAGCGAGATTATACTGCAACAAACGAGGGTGGAACAAGGATGGGCTTATTATGAAAAATTTATTAAAACCTATCCTAAAGTAACCGATCTGGCAAAAGCAAAAGATGGAGATGTTTTTAAATTATGGGAAGGACTAGGTTATTATACCCGTTGCAAAAATTTATTGGCAACTGCAAGAACAATTGTGGAAACATATAGTGGAAAATTTCCTGCCTCTTACGAAACACTATTAACGTTGAAAGGAGTGGGTCCGTATACCGCAGCCGCTATTGCATCGTTTGCATTTCAATTGCCTTATGCTGTGGTGGATGGAAATGTGTACCGTGTTTTATCCAGATATTTTGGTATACAAATTCCTATTGATAGTTCAGAAGGGAAACAACATTTTCAACAACTGGCAGAACGATTATTATTTAAAGAAGACCCATCAGCGTATAATCAGGCGGTGATGGACTTTGGCGCAACCTTATGCAAACCACTTGCTCCAGATTGTATAGAATGCCCGCTGCAATTGAATTGTAAGGCATTTAAAGATGTTACTGTGAATCAATTGCCTGTTAAAGAAAAACGACTTTCTAAAAAGAAAAGAAACTTCAACTATTTTATTTTTGAATACAAAAAAAAGATACTCATTCAAAAACGAACAAGAAAAGATATCTGGGAAAACTTGTATGAATTTTATTTGTTAGAATCGGATGCAACAATCCATTGGGATCAAACGGTTGTGTTAGATTTTTTAAAACATCAATTAGGAATCCAAACCGCCATCATTGTAAACCAATCAGATTTATTTACACAACAACTCACCCACCAACAAATTAAAGCGAGATTTATTTATATTGAATTATTAGAAATACCTGAAAGTTTAAAAAAACTCGATTGGTATACTAAGCAGAAAATAGCTGCATTCCCCTTTCCGAAAATCATTAATGAATGGCTTTCTACAGCTGAATTATAAATCTAGTTACCCGATTACTTTACTGGCTGTAATTTTTTCAACAGCTATTCTTTTGTTTCTCAAAAAGGGGTATTTTTAAGAGGGATTCCATTTAGACGAACTTAAAACCAAATGTATGAGAGGTGTTAATCGGGTAATGCTTATCGGAAATCTTGGAAAAGACCCGGATGTGCAGCATCTGGAAGGGAATATCGGTGTGGCTAAATTTCCTTTAGCAACTACTGAAACGTATAAAGACAGATCGGGAAAACTAATTTCACAAACCGAATGGCATACCGTGGTATTATGGAGAGGATTAGCGGAACTGGCACAAAAATATTTACATAAGGGTAGTTTGATTTATGTAGAAGGAAGACTCAGAACCAGAAGTTGGGAAGATAAAGAAGGCAATAAAAAATTTGCAACTGAAGTAGTAGGAGATAATTTGATTATGCTCGATAAAAGAGGAGATGGTGGATCTGGAACGGAGGGTTTGGAAGGGTTTAATACAGATGATTTACCCCCATTAGGCGATCCTGGCGAACGACTGCCTTTCTGATGCCACAAAAATGATACTTTTGTAACTAGCCATTTGATTAAACAGATTGGTTTTGATTTTTAACTAAATAATTTGATTTTGGATTATCATTCGGTATTGTCTTCATTTTTAGTAGCCCCTCCTTTCTTATCCGCTATAGAAGCGCAGGGAACTACTGTATTGGTTATAGTACTTTTGGTTTTATTGTTCCTGTCATTTGTTCTATCAGGTGCTGAAGTAGCATTTTTTTCACTTACCTATAAAGACATTAATTTACTGAAGTCTAAGCAACAACCACCCTATAAAAGGATAGTTGATTTACTGGAACAACCCAAAACTTTATTAGCATCCCTGCTTATCGCGAATAGCTTTATCAATATCTCAATCATCATTATTTCAAATTTACTGATTGATGATATGTTCAACTTCGAAAGGTTTGATGCTGTATGGGTGGAGTTCGTGATCAAAGTAATTTCTGTTTCATTTATTTTGGTATTATTTGGAGAAGTAATGCCAAAGGTATTAGCTACAAATAATAATATTCGATTTGCAAAAGATTTCGGGGGAATCGTACAAGCAGTTTCATATGCATGCGCTGGGCTAAGTAAACGTTTAGTGAACTTCTCAGACATCATCGAAAAAAGATTATCTAACAAAGCATACGGTAGTTCCTATAGTCTGGAAGAATTAGATCATGCGATTGATTTAACAACAGATAGTACAGCATCCGAAAATGAGAAAAATATACTGAAGGGAATCGTAAAATTTGGAAATATTACTGTAAAGCAAATCATGAAAACCAGAACAGACGTTCATGGTATTAGTGAGTTAGCTTCTTATGCAGAACTCATTGAAAACGTAAAAGAATTACACTATAGCAGACTACCTGTATACAAGGAAGATCTGGATAATGTAATAGGGATGATTCATACGAAAGACCTTATTCCGTATTTAAGCGAAGCAGATAATTTTGAATGGAAAGTACTCATGCGTTCGCCCTTCTTTGTACACGAACAAAAACTAATTGAAGATCTATTAAATGAATTTCAAGCTAAACATATACACTTTGCTGTAGTGGTGGATGAATTTGGTGGAACAAGTGGAATCGTAACTTTGGAAGATATTTTAGAAGAAATTATTGGAGACATCAAAGACGAATTTGATGAAGAGGAAACAGGCTATAAAAAATTAGATGATAACAACTATGTATTCGAGGGCAGAACCATGCTAAATGATGTTTGCCGAATCATGGATCTACAGGGAGATACTTTCGATCAAGTGAAGGGTGAAAGCGATTCACTCGCCGGATTAGTACTTGAACTTGCAGGAGAAATTCCTCTGGTATCACAAATGGTGCAATCGGGCGTCTTTCAATTTACTGTTTTGGAAGTTGAAAAGCATCGAATTAACAAAGTGAAAATTACCATTAAGCCACAGCTTACAGACTAGACCCAGTAACAATGACGCAGTTCTCGATTCGTTTTAAAAAAGATATTTTCAATAAGTGCCTTTTTGTATTTTATGGAATGGCTATTCTGTTTTTGACTGCTTCCTGCAATAGTAATTTTACTGCTAAACCCCAGGGTTATTTTTCAATCGATTTTCCTAAACACGAATACCAGCAGTTTAATCAGCCCGGGTATCCTTATACTTTTGAATATCCTGTTTATGCAAAAGTTTTAAAGGATAGCACATTCTTTGGCGGCACCACAGAAAACCCCTGGTGGATCAATATCGACTTTCCTGAATTTTCCGGTAGAATTTATGTGAGCTATAAAGAGATCGGGAAAAATAATTTTGATACACTTATTAAACATGCATACATCCTTACAGGAAAGCATAGCTCAAAAGCGTATTCGATTGACGATTCCTTGATTAATTCACCGAACCGGGTACATGGTATGTTTTTTTCTGTAGGTGGTGATGTTGCCACTTCCAATCAATTTTATTTAACCGATTCAACAAAGCATTTCCTGAGAGGGGCGTTGTATTTTGATGCAACTCCAAATGCAGATTCCTTAAGAATTGTGAATCAATTTTTGTTAGAAGATATGAAGCATTTAATCAACACATTCAAATGGAGGAATTGATTAATTGATAGTAGCTTTGAATTTGTAAAAGAATACTGAATAAAGTAGTTATGATAGCGATTGATAATGTTTTGGTAAGTGAAGAAATTATAGAAGAACAGTTTGTGTGCGACTTGAGTAAGTGCAAAGGAGGCTGCTGCGAAGATGGAGATGCTGGCGCTCCAATGGAAAAATGGGAACTCGAAAAATTGAATGAATATTATGAGGTGATCAAACCTTATATGACGGCACAAGGAATCAAGGAAATTGAGAAGCAGGGGAAATATTTATACGATCAGGAATTTGGATGGGTAACACCTACCATTGAAGGAACCATCTGTGCTTATGGATATCGTGATAAATATGATATTATAAAATGTAGTATTGAAGACGCTTATAATGATGGAAAACTAGATTGGAAAAAACCAATTAGTTGTCATTTGTTTCCCATCAGAATTAAGAAAAGTAAACGCGACCCTGAGATCGAATATGTAAACTACGAGCCAAGAGAAGATATCTGTGCAGCTGCATGTAGTTTCGGGAAAAAATTAAAAATGCCAGTATATGTATTCTTAAAAGAATCCATTACCAGAAAATATGGCCCCGAATTCTATGAAGCACTGGAAGCCACTGCAAAAGAAATGAATAAAAAGAAATAGTTAGAGTCATGAAAGATAACGCCGCATCATTTATTGCAAAAAGCACTATTAAAGCTGCTGATCTGGATCATCGTAGAAAGATCAATTTTAATATTAGCAAATACAATGCGGTTGTACCAATTGGCAAACAACAGTTTTCTGATAACATGCTTGCCAGAGAAATAGCAAAAAATAAAAAATGGGATGCAATAGAACATTTGGACACTTATCTCGAAAACTTTGAAAAGAGAATTTCTGCACGTGGCGCAAAAGTAATCTGGGCTGAAAATGCTGAGGAAGCTTTAGAGGAAATCGGAAAAATATGTAAAGCAAAAAACTGTAAAACCCTTGTGAAAAGCAAGAGTATGGTTACAGAAGAAATTCATCTGAATCATTATCTCGAAACAATCGGCATTGAAAGTGTTGAGACAGACCTGGGAGAATATATCCAACAATTAGATGGTGAACCCCCTTATCATATTGTTACTCCTGCTATGCACAAAAGCAAAGAAGATGTAGCAAAACTATTTGCAGATAAATTAGGTACACCAGGTGGACTTTCACCAGAAGAATTAACACTTGTTGCCAGAGTAAAACTGCGCGAAAAATATGTGCAAGCTGAAGTTGGTGTTACAGGCGCAAATTTTATATTGGCTGATATTGGAGCCATTGCGGTAACCGAAAATGAAGGGAATGCTCGTTTAAGTTGTGCCTTCCCCAAAACGCATATTGTGGTAGTAGGTATTGAAAAAATGCTGCCTTCGATTCACGATCTTCCTCTGTTTTGGCCATTACTATCTACATATGGTACTGGTCAGCGGGTTACTGTTTATAATAGTATCATCACAGGCCCCAGGCAAGCTGGAGAATTGGATGGTCCCGAAGAAATGTATGTGATACTCTTAGATAATGGGCGCACTAATTTATTAGCAAACCCTATTTCCAGAGAAGCATTATACTGCATCCGCTGCGGCGCTTGTTTAAATGCTTGTCCGGTTTATAAAAATATTGGCGGGCACGCTTATGAAACAACTTATAGTGGCCCAATTGGAAAAGTAATTACGCCACATTTACAAGGTATGAATGAGTATAAGCACTTGAGTTATGCTTCTTCTCTTTGTGGTAATTGTACAGAAGTTTGTCCGGTTAGAATTAATCTTCACGAACTTTTATTAGAGAATAGACATGAGGCAGTAGTTGGTGGAAGTAGCACTATTGCTGAACGAATTGCCTGGAAAGCCTGGAGAACAGCTAGTTTGAATAGAACTATGATGAATATGGGAAATGGAAAATTAAAGAATTGGATGGTGAATAAAATATTCAAGGGATGGACCACACATCGTTCTGAATTAGATTTCAGCGCTAAAACTTTCAGTGAAATGTGGGAAGATCAGAAAGCCAGTAAAAAGCAAGCTTAACTTAATCAATACTATTCGTGTTATTAATTTACAGTTCCATCTCCAGTTCAAGACTGGAATATATTTGCGCTACTCTTTTTGATAAAGAAGTATCTATAACTACTGACAAGTTATCCTATCTTAATCATGGCTCTGCCAGGATTAATTATTCGGAAGAAAAATTATCAGACAATGATTTTAGAATCACACCCGCAGGTTTATTGTTTCAGAAAAATATTCAAGAGCAAAATATTAGTTGCTTTGAATGGAATGGGCTGACAAGTTTTTACAAAACCGAATCTGGAACAATCCCCTTTGATCTTTTTTCTGCAGCATTCTATTTGATTTCTCGCTATGAAGAATGGCAGCCTTTTTCACCAGATCAATATGGCCGGTATGCACATACTAATAGCCTTGCGTATAAAAATAATTTCTTACACTTACCACTGGTTCAGTTATGGTTATTGGAATTTGAAATAAAAATTCGTGAACAGTATCCAGACTATCGATTACCAAAACAAGAATTTTCTTTTGTGCCTACTTATGATGTGGACATTGCTTTTTGTTATTTACATCAACCATTTTTAAAAAACCTGTTTGGATTTTATAGAGATTTGTTGACAGCAAAATTTGAAAGCTTTGTAGAACGAGGGAATGTGTATTCTGGTTATCATAAAGACCCCTACGATCAATTTGATTTTCTGGATGAAATTAATAGTAGATACAAATTGCAGGCGATTTATTTTTTTCTGTTAGCCGATAAAAGAAAAGGAGTAGACAAAAATATACACCCTTCTAAAAAAGCGTTACAAGAACTAATTAAAAAAACCGCAATTAAGTACCAGACAGGCATACATCCTTCCTGGCAGAGTGGTGAAGATTTTGCTTTATTAGAAAAAGAAATGAATACACTATCTGACATCATTCAACAAACAGTGAGCATTTCCAGACAGCACTATTTAAAAATGACTATTCCTGAAACTTATCCATTACTAATAAATGCAGGTATTAAGAAAGACTATACCTTGGGATACGGAACCAGCAATGGTTTCAGGGCTTCTTATGCTAAGCCGTTTTACTGGTATGATTTTAAAAATGAGCAAACCACAAACCTTGAAATTCATCCCTTCTGTTTTATGGATGCGAATAGTATTTTTGAGATGAGGTTACCTGTTTATGAGGCAAAAGACGAACTGCAAGAATTATGGAAACAAGTTAAAAATGTGCAGGGAGAAATGGTCTGCATTTTTCATAATCATTTTTTAACAGACCAACCAGCATGGGCTGAATGGAAAAAAATGTTTGCCGACTTCTTAGCAGAAAATTGCGCGAAATAATTATTTCAATGCCTTCAAACTCTTATTCACTAAATAAACCCCTCCTAAAGTGATCAGAGATCCAATGATGATATTGGCAGTCAATTTTTCATTCATGATAACAGACCCCACTAAAATGGCTACAATAGGATTTACATAGGCATACAATGAAGCGATACCTGGTTCCAGATTTTTCATGGAATAAATAAATGCGATAAAAGCTATGATAGAACCTGCCGAAACCAGATAAGCCAAAGCTGCCCAGGTTTGGAAAGGGATACTTGCTATAGGAATACTATCACCAGTAGCTAGAACAATCAAGAACATTAAGAAGGCGCTTATCAGCATCTGCCAACCAGTAGCGTAATAAGGATTCATTTCTGTTTTTCTTCTGGCGATAAAAATGGTGGCTACTGCCCAGGTGACCATTGCAATCATTGATAACCCAACTCCAATCCAGAATCCATCCGAATGATTGTGAAAAGCACTATCGTAAAACACTAATGCAATCCCAGCAATTCCTAAAAACAATCCAATAAAAGTTCCCCAATTGATTTTATTGTTTTTATAGATCACCATTTCTATGAGCACTACCGACAAAGGGTATAATGCTGCAATTAATGCAGCCAAACCACTGGGAATATATCTTAGTGCCAGTGTAGCCAAGCCATTCGAGGAAACGAACATGAGTACAGCCATAATCGCAAGCCAACGAAATTGTTTCCATGTTGGCATCGGCAGACCCTTTATAAGAAAAAAACAAACGTAGATGATTCCTCCTGTAAATTGGCGAATAGAAGCCACTTCAAATGCGGGTGTCTTTTGCACACCAATCTTACTCACCACCCAGGTTGTGCCCCATACAAGGCTGGTGATCAATAATGCGATATATGCTTTTTGTTTGTTCGCTGCCATTTTAATTAGAGACCGATTAATGCCTGAAATGGCGTAATCCTGTCATTACCATTGCAAGGTTATTTTGCACGCAATATTCAATACTGTCTTTATCTCTTAGAGAACCTCCGGGTTGTATAAATGCTTCCATACCTGCTTCGTGTGCAATTTGAACACAATCGTTAAATGGAAAAAACGCATCACTAGCCAATACCGCACCCTTCAAATCAAATTTGAATTGATGTGCTTTTTCAATTGCATGACGTAATGCATCGATCCTGCTGGTCTGGCCACAACCCTTGCCCACTAATTGTTTATTCCTGATCAAAGCAATTGCATTGCTCTTTAAGTGTTTGCAAACAATGTTGGCGAATATTAGATTTTCTTTTTCTTCTTCTGTAGTAGCTCGGCCACCCACTTCATCCCACTTGCTAAAATTACCTTCGTCGGCACCTTGCTCCAATGTTCCATTCAATAAAGATTTTGAAGGAGATTTAATTTGTGCCCCGTCTGCTTTTAATTCTAATAGGATTCGATTCTTCTTAGTTTTTAAAACCGCTAAAGCATCTTCGTTAAAAGCTGGAGCGATTAGTACTTCGAAGAAAATTTCATTAATAGCATCTGCTGTTGCTTTATCGATGCTGCCATTACTTACTAATACGCCACCAAAAGCACTTTCAGGATCTCCTGCCAAAGCAGCGTCCCAGCTTTCTTTTACTGAAGCTCTTTCTGCAATACCACAAACATTAGTGTGTTTGATGATACCGAATACTTTATTAGAAGAAGCGCTAAATTCTTTAATCAATTGCACTGCGGCATCAACATCAACAAGGTTATTATAAGAAAGTTCTTTACCGTTTAATTGGGTAAAGAGCTGAGTTAAGTCGCCATGGAACACAGCTGATTGATGTGGATTTTCGCCATATCGTAAATCCTGACTAATGCCAGGATTAAAATAGTTACTAATAGCAATATCATAATGCATTACTACTTCGAAAGCTTTTGCGGCAAATGCTTTACGTTGTTCAAGGGATGTTTCACCTTTTTGAGTTTGTAATAATTTTTCTAAAGATGCATAATCGTCTTTTGCTGCGATTACTACTAAGTCTTTAAAGTTCTTAGCTGCTGCACGAATCATGGAAGGACCACCGATATCAATTTTTTCGATTATCAGCTTTTCTTCAGTTGTAGTGCGCAATGTTTCTTCAAATGGATATAGGTCAACAATTACTAAATCAATTTCAGGAATATTATATTCTTTCATCTCCACCAGATCCTGGGGTTCATATCTTCTTCCAAGGATTCCTCCAAAAATGGCGGGATGCAAGGTTTTAACACGGCCACCCAAGATGGATGGGTAAGTGGTTAAGCTTTCAACGGCTACACATGGAATGCCTAAGTCTTCCAAAAATTTCTGAGTACCGCCAGTAGAATAGATGGTAATCCCCAAATGCTGTAATTGTTTGGCAATAGGTTCCAGACCGTCTTTATAGAAAACGGAGATAAGTGCTGATTGAATTTTCTTTTGCATGATGAATTTTCTTAACCTGTTATGGTCGATGATAATTTTCCCTTAGGGCTACGTTTGAAGCCGCAAATGTAAGTTTTCGGAAGCTTTTTTCCATGAATCTATTTTCCACAGCTAGCTTTCAAAGGTTTTTAATAGATTAATTTTTAAAAAATGGATAGAGATCTGATTAAGACCAATAAGAAAATAATACTCAAAGCTGTAATAAAGCCTTTGGAGTTTTTGTGTAATAACCAAATTAATAAAGAAGCAATCAGCAGATATAATAGAATGGTTTCTGGAATAGTAATAGAAATATTTCGAGTCAGAGAAAAAGGTAGTCGATTGGTTCTTTCGATGATACCGTTCATCTGTGCTATCAAAAAACCTGTTAATAATCCAGACCATTTCAATAAAGTAGGGAAGGGACTAACCAGCAGTACTAATAATTCGGCGTATAAAATGATGCCGGATAATGGAACCACTAAAAAATTAGTAAACAAAAAAAGATTCGGAAACTGATGAAATTGGTACAATACAATTGGTAGGGTTAATACCTGAGCAGATAGCGTGATGCTGTTTATTTGCCATACCATTTTCAATATTTTATTTTTAAAATAAAACCATTGCTCAATAGGTGTATTAAATAATACAATGCCTAACACAGCTGTATAAGATAATTGAAAACCGATATCCCATAATAAGAATGGATCATAGAGCAATATGAAAAAGGCAGATGCTGCAATGGTATTCAAAGTATTGTTTTTATATCCCAAACATTTGCTGATCAATAAAAATGAAAAACCAACTGCCGACCTAAGAATGGCTGCAGCACCACCTGTGATAAAACTAAATCCCCATAATATCGAAAGCACAATCACAGTGCGGATATAATTTTGCCATTTTTTATTTCCAATTGGTTGTAATAAATTAATAAGAAGCCCATATATCATAGCAAGGTGTAAGCCGCTAATTGCTATGATATGAACAACACCAGTGTTGCTATACGATTGAACAAGTGTTCTGTCAAGATCTTCTCTATAGCCAATCAATAATGCTTCGGCAACAGATTGTTCTGGTTTATTTATAATCGCATTTTTTAAAATTTCTAATATTTTATTTCTTGTTTGGTATAAATAATATTTGAGTGACGGGCTTGCTTTTTTGTATGCTAAGATCCCATTATTTGGTAGGTAGAGTTGAAAATAAATTTGTTGAAAAGCGCAGTATCTAACATAATCGAATGTGCCTGCATTAAAGTTGTTAGTTATATTTTGAATAGGATCTTGAAATTTAATTTCGTCACCAGTATTTAATTTAGATGCAAGGCTATCGTTTTTAATATAGATAAGAATATTAGAGGTTGCGTTCATCCATTTGCCATGATGTTTCACTGCAACAATGCGAGCTAAGGCTTTCCAGGTCTTTCTTTTTTGAATCAATGGTTCCTGAATAATCGCTTTTATGGTATCATACTTACTATATCGATAACCGATCCAATCAGCATTTTTTCTGAGATCATGACTATTACAAATCCCTGAACCAAGAACAAATAAAAGGGATTGAAGGGCAAATCCGCCAATTGCCATCCATCTAAATTTTCGATCCGAGGGAACTACATGAAAGGCAAATAATATTAAGATTGCTCCGATTGCAATTCTTTGTAATAGAACGGTGGAAAGATTGAAATAATAGCCAACTAATATTCCTGCTGAAAATGTAATCAACAAACGAAGAAAAGGAATGCTTTGCCAACTATTTTTTTGCTGCAAGGGCATCTACTAACCTAATAAAAAAGCCACACTAAAACTAGTGTGGCTTTCAAATAGGGTAGTAAAATTTATTTACTCAGGTTCATACTTCTTTCTTTGTACAGTGTACGGAAATAAGGATCACGAAGGTCTTTGATAAAACGAATTGCTTCACCGGTACTCTTCATTTCTGGTCCTAATTCTTTGTTTACACCAGGAAATTTATCGAAACTAAAAACGGGTTCTTTAATGGCGTATCCATCCAGTTTATTTTCCATCACAAAATCAGTGAGCTTGGCTTCGCCTAACATCACTTTTGTTGCGATATTTAAATAAGGGATTTGGTAAGCCTTTGCAATAAAAGGAGTAGTTCTGGAAGCACGTGGGTTTGCTTCAATTACAAATACTTTATCTCCTTTAATGGCGAATTGAATATTGATGAGCCCCTTGATTTTTAAAGCACGCGCAATTTTCTCGCTATAATATTCCATGGTTTCCACGATCAATGGAGTTAAATTAAATGCAGGTAATACGGCATTACTATCTCCACTATGAATTCCAGCGGGTTCGATATGTTCCATCACACCCATGATATGAAAGTTCTCACCATCA
Source organism: Bacteroidota bacterium (assembly GCA_037139075.1). Classification (GTDB taxonomy): domain Bacteria; phylum Bacteroidota; class Bacteroidia; order Chitinophagales; family Chitinophagaceae; genus Sediminibacterium. The sequence goes on along the minus strand of JBAXHC010000048.1, from coordinate 3,057 downwards.
AAAATGGCGTCCACTTCAGCTTCCTGACAACGATCTAAGAAATGATCGATCAGAATCTTATTTCCAGGAAGATGTTTTAATAAACTGATAACTGCTTTCTCAACATCTTCATCATTTATCACAATTCGCATTCTTTGTCCCCCAATTACATAACTAGGTCGAACCAATACAGGATAGCCTACTTTGTTGGCAACTGCTACAGCTTCATCAGCATCAATGGCAGTTCCATATTCAGGATAAGGGATATTGAGTTCTTTTAAAAGGTCGCTGAATCTGCCGCGATCTTCTGCCATATCCATGCTTTCAAAAGAAGTTCCAATGATGGGAATTCCTGTTTCGTGCAATTTTTTGGCCAATTTCAAGGCTGTTTGTCCGCCCAATTGTACAATAATCCCATCTGGTTGTTCCAGATCAATGATTTCTCTAAGATGCTCCCAGAATACGGGCTCGAAATACAATTTATCGGCCATGTCGAAATCTGTAGAAACAGTCTCAGGATTACAGTTCACCATAATCGCTTCAAAACCGCATTCTTTAATAGCGAGAAGGCCGTGTACGCAGCAATAATCGAATTCAATACCCTGACCAATCCTATTAGGGCCGCTACCTAATACGATGATTTTTTTCTTCTTTGAGGGAATAGATTCGTTTGAGTTTAAAGTTTGATTCATTACTTAGAAATTGCGCAAAAATAGGAGTATCAAAGAAATTTAGTAGTTATTTTTTCACAGCACCATCTTTCATCACCCATTTTACGTCTTCCAAGATTTTAATATCCTTGCTAGGGTCGCCTTTCAGCGCAATCAAATCTGCATAAGCACCCGCTTTGATTTCACCTATTTTATTAGTCTGACCCAGTAATTCTGCTGCCGTAATGGTAGCGGTTTGAATGGCCTGCAGGTTCGTCATCCCAAAGCTAACCATATATGAAAAATCCCTTGCCTGAGGCAACTTCCAATCGTAGCCGCCAATATCGGTACCGTAGGCTATTTTAACACCTGCTTTGAGGGCTTTTTTAAATAATTCGGGTTCTGATTGTGTAAAATAGAGGTTGATAGGACTTCCGGCTTTTGCTCTTCCTTCAGCCACATATTCGTTTACATAGATCGTAGGGCACCAGAACACTTTTTTGTCCACCATCAATTTGATGCAATCGTCGTCCATCCCAAAACCGTGTTCAATACTACTGGCACCTGCATTAATAGCGGCAATAATTCCATCGCGTGTTACTGCGTGAGCACTTAGTCTTTTATTAGAACGTAGTGTTTCATCGCCAATAGCATTTATTTCTTCAGTGGTAAAATTTGGAAGGCTTCGATAGGATCCATCAGCTTGTTTGGTATAGCCACGGTCGGCATAAATTTTAATCCAATCAGCCCCATGAGCAATCTGATCGCGAACGGCTCTCCGGCCTTCATCAGCTCCTGTTATTTCCTGCAATCCCTTGGGCATTTTTATTTCCCAGGCATAATCAGATTCTTTAAGTGGATAGTGTCCAGTGGTATTAATAGCAAGGGTAGAGATAAACATTCGGGGTCCCTCCATTTCGCCTTTGTTGATGGCTTTTTTGATATCGGCATCTGCAAATCCTGCTCCTTCGGTTCCTAAGTCGCGAATGGTGGTGAAGCCATTCATTAAACTTTGTTTGGAACTTCGCACTGCACGAATAGTTCTGTAAGGGATGGATTCTTTGAGTACTTGAACATCATAATCCTCACTCGTAATATCGCCTTGCAAAAGCACGTGGGTATGACAATCGATAAGGCCTGCCATCACAGTAAATGCAGAGAGATTGATGCTAGTATCGGCTTTTAATTTAAAACCCGCTGCTGGAGAAATTGACTCGATCAGATTTCCTTTAATAAAGATCACCTGATTCTGTAAAATTTCTCCAGTGCGGGTATTTAAAACCTGACCGCAGGTAATGGCCGTAGTTTTTTGTGCAGCTACAAACCCAATGATAAATAATGATAAAAAGAGGGGGAGTATTTTTTTCGTCATGCTTTTATTTTAAGTTACAATTTAATAATAAACTGTAACAGAAAATTTTTGCTATTGTTCGTTTGCTGCTGGTTGACTATTTGGCTTTCTCCAAGTGCGGCATTTGTTTCTCCATTCTTCTTTCATTTTTTCTCTTTCTTCCGGGCTCATGTTATGCCATTTTTCTTTCATCTCATTTTTCCAGTGATGACGTGGACCGCAGCCCCATCTTCCGTGAAATCCGCCGAACAAAATTTTGCTCAATACCAGGATTCCGATCGCTTGTAAAAAACTGATGGGAGATACGTGTACTACTTCTGTTAATATTCCATTCCATAAACGCATCACTACATAACTTAAGAGTGATCCGAAGGCTGCTGCCATAACAGTGAAGCCGATAACTTTTTTAATCCAAAATTTCTTGTGCATGATATTTTCTTTAATTAATAATTTAATAGTTCGTCGCGAAGGCTTGCTAGCCGTTCTCTCAAATGTAATACAGCATAGCGTTTGCGACTTAATAATGTATTGATGGTTTCTCCGGTTTGTTCGGCAATTGTTTTAAAGGGAACACCTTCTATTTCGTTTAATACAAACACTTCTTTTTGTGCTGCCGGTAATTCATCCAATGCTTCATTCAATGTTTCCCAGAAAAGATTTCTTAAGTAAACCGTCTCTGGATTATTGTCATTGTCGAGAAAAAGTTCTGACCAATCAAAGCCCATATCTTCTTCAGCATCTATAAACAGATCTTTAATCAATTCCGGTTTTTGTTTACGCTGTTTATCGGTTATTTTATTTCTTGTAACAGTAAATAACCATGCGGTAAGTTGTTCAATGGGTTTTGTATTTCCAATGAATTGATAAAAAACATCCTGCAGTATGTCTTCCACATCGGCTTCATTGGTCACCCTTTTGCGGATGAAACCTCTCAAGCGTTTGGTGTACGCATTGATCACTTCTGTGATATTGCTCTTGCCTTTTTCTGTCATGTTAGCCGGTATGGTCAATGCATTGTTCATCAATAATAAGGTAGACGGCCAGTAAAAGATAATATTTTAAAAAAAAGTTTATTTT
>JBAXHC010000047.1:0-23444 GCA_037139075.1 Bacteroidota bacterium | reverse complement strand
ACGGATGGAAGCAGATGGTGCCATATTTTATCATAAAAACATGCAAACTATTTCTTTGGGGATGGCTGTTACCCTTATTTTACGATATTTGTAATACAAACTGATTCATGGGAAAATTCTTTACTATAAGCTGGAAATCAATCTTTGTTTTTCTGTTCACTTTTTTAGCTCATTTGGCGATTGCCCAAATGCCCAGTAACCTTAAGAATGTAAAAGTAAATCAGCTGAGTGATCAACAGATCGTACAAATCTGGCAGCAATTTCAAAATTCCGGGGTGTCTGAAATGGAAGCCATGGATATACTCAAGCAAAAAGGCATGAGTGATGTAGAGGTTTCAAATCTTAGAATGCGGATAGCACAAATGCAAGCCACTAATAAAGGAACCAGTTTTAGCAAGCCTTTAGGAAAGGATTCCAGTGCTAAAATAAGAGATAGTATTGCCATAATTACCCCACTGCTGAAGAAATCAACACGTTTTTTTGGATATGATTTTTTCAATAACCCACTCCTTAGTTTTGAGCCCAATTTGCAATTAACGACCCCTAAAAATTATATTTTAGGAAAGAATGATGAATTGATCATTATTCTAACGGGTTTGAATGAAACAACCAGCACCATTAAGGTTTCATCAGAAGGTAGTATACAGATTCCCTACGCTGGCCTTGTGCAAGTAAATGGGTTAACCATTGACGAAGCAACTGCAAGAATCAAATCAAAATTGAAAAAAGTGTACCCTGGATTAAGTTCCGGAAAAACACTTTTGACTGTGAATCTGGGAAATATCCGAAGTATAAAAGTAACAGTAATTGGAGAAGCAGTACAGCCTGGAACTTTTCAAGTGTCATCACTGGCAAATGTGTATCATGTCTTATACCTTTCTGGTGGGCCCAATGAAAACGGATCGCTTCGCCAAATTGAATTGATCCGGAACAACAAACTGGTACAAACCATTGACTTTTACCAATTCTTGTTACATGGTATTTTAAATAACAATTTGAGATTAGAGGATCAGGACGTTATTCGTTTCCCCGTGTATACGAAACGTGCATTTATTGGTGGGGAAGTGAAAAGACCTTCTTATTATGAATTAAAATCCGACGAAAACCTGTCTAACCTCCTCAATTTTGCTGGTGGATTCACGGATACCGCTTACCAGGAGATGATGAAGATCTATCAGGTAACCAGCAAGGGCAGGATGATCAGAGACATTAAAAAAGAGATATTTAATAGTTATACTTTATTCAATGCCGATTCCGTAGTGGTAGATGTGGTGATGCCAGAAATAAGAAATGCAGTTACCATTTCAGGTGCTATTTTTCATCCCGGGCAATTTGAATTGAATGAAGGACTTACTTTAACCCAATTGGTAAAAAAAGCAGATGGAATAAGAGAGGAAGCGTTATCTGGCAGGGGGTATATTAAAAGAAAGAAGACAGGAACAGAACGCATGTTACTCTCCTTCGATGTGGAACAAATCAATACTGGAAAGCAAGCGGATATACCTTTAATCAGAGAAGATTCTGTGATTGTTTTATCGGCAGATGAGTTGCGCAATAAATTAAAATTAACCATTGGAGGGGAAGTTAGAATGTCGGGCGATTTTGAATATCGCAAGGGTATCCGATTAGCTGATCTGATCATCATGGCTGGAGGTTTTACCAATCAGGCTGCCACACATAGAGTTGAAATTTCAAGATTAGATAAGAATGTATCTGACACATTAGCCAATAAACTAATGAACTTGATGACGGTAGAAATTGATTCTGCTTTGTTAAATGCAAATAGTCAGATTTTACTGGAACCCTTAGATTATGTTCATATTCCCAGATTGGTGAATTACCGTAATTTGGGTTATGTAAATATTCGGGGTGAAATTTTGTTCCCGGGTGATTATGTTTTAAGTAGAAGAGATGAAACCGCTCCAGAAATGATTAAACGTGCAGGTGGCGGTACGCCCATTGCAGCACTTCAAAACGCCCAATTATATCGCAATGGGGTAAGAGTTGAAATGAATCTATTATCTGATCAACCTGATAAATCAAATATTGAATGGCTGCTTTTGCCAGGCGATAGTATATTCATTCCAAGACAGGGAACTTTTGTGGAAGTAAAAGGTTTTGTAAACACACCTCAATTATTGAGATTCAATAGTACTCGATTCAAATATTATATCTCAGCAGCCGGAGGGGTAAATGATAAGGGGTCTTTAAAAAGATCGTATATCCAATATCCTAATGGTATTAATAGACCGGTTCGTAAATTCCTTTTCTTTAGAAATTATCCAACAGTAAAAGAAGGAAGTAGGATCATTGTACCTGAGAAATCGGATGCAGACAGGAGTAAAGTTTCTCTTGCTGAAATGGCTACCATCACCACTTCTTTAACGGCGCTTCTTGGATTGATCATTGCTTTGAAAAAATAAAAATATGGAACCCAACAATTATATCAGCGAAGACCCGGCATTTAACATGAAGGGCATATTGGCCGGTTGGTTGGCTACGGTGGCTTTATTATTGAAGCATTGGAAACAGATATTGTTAGCAGCCATTATTGGAGGTTTAATTGGTTTCGGATATTACTTATTGTCAAAACCCACGTATACAGCAAGGCTCACTTTTGTAGTGGAAGAATCAAAACAGTCTGGAGGAGGAATGCTTTCTGCGCTGGCTGGACAATTTGGGGTAGACGTTGGCGGGATGGCTGGAACCAGTGGCGTTTTAGCTGGTGATAATGTACAGGAATTGCTAAAAAGCAGATTCCTGATTAAGAAGGTTTTATTGGAAAAAAGTCCCATCGATAGCAGTCATTCAATTGCGGATGATTATGCCATTGCCTATGGATGGCAGACTAAATGGGCAGAGAAATCTGGAATTGGACCTAAAAATGCCAGTTTCCCAATTGGTGCTAAGCATTTATCCAGGATCCAGGATAGTTTGTTACAAGTGATCATGGTACAAATATTGGAAAAAGAGTTGACTGTAAATAAGCCTGACAAAAAACTGGGATTTTTTGAACTCGATATAACGAATAAACAAGAACTGTTGAGTCAAACCATCTGTCTTCAATTGATCAATGAAGCAACCCTATTTTATATTGATACCAAAACAAGACGTCTTAAAATTAATGTGGAAAGGTTACAGCGGAAATCAGACAGTTTGGAATATTTGTTAAACAGAAAAACGGTGAGCTCTCTTTCTGCGAACCGCGATCTTTTAAATGTGAATCCGGCTTTTACTACTGCTGGAGCGGATGTAGAAATTAGTAATCGGGATAAAGTGATCTTATCAACTATTTATAGCGAAGTGGTTAAAAATTTAGAAATCAGCAAAACCGCTTTGATTCAAGAGACGCCAACGGTTCAATTGGTGGATCAACCCGAACTTCCATTGAAAAAAAATAAAATGGAATGGTGGACAGTTATTGGTTTGGGGATGTTAACAGGCGCATTAATTGTTTCAGGTATCCTGGTTTTTTCAAAAAGTAATAGTGCTAATAAAATTCTTTCGAGTAATTAAACCGGGAAAAACAATGTCAAATAAATTTTATTTTGCAATATTGTTTTGCTGTTCTGTATTTGTTGTAAATGCTCAATCCTATTCACTAGAATCCATTAATCAAAATACACTTAGAAACAAACAATTACTGGGTGAGTATGATTCCAGTATTTCTTTCTCTGTGCTAACTAATGCTATTTTACCTACCTCAAAACCCAATTGGAAAAAACCTGATTTCAAACTTCTCCCCTTTATTTTAACACAACAGTATAATAGTCATCATCCCTTTGGTTGGAACGATGGAGCCATGATACCAGCTAAGGGTTATCAGGTATTAGCAAGGCCTGGTGTGCATTTACAGTATGGTATAATTGAGGCGCAAGTTGCACCTGAATTTGTTTTTGCAAGTAATGGAAATTACAGCACCAATGCTTCATACGGTAATCCCGATAATCAATCTTTTAGCAAAATATTCTTAGGCCAGTCTTTTCTAAAAGTTAATGCAGGACCCATTTCTGTGGGTGTTTCATCTGAAAATTTATGGTGGGGTCCGGGTATAAACAGTTCTTTATTAATGAGCAATAATGCGCCGGGTTTTTTGCATGCATTTATAAAAACCAATAAGCCTATCAAAACCCCCATTGGTAATATTGAATTAAATGTAATTGGGGCCAGACTGGAATCAAATAGTTCACTGGGTTACGAAAACAATCATTTACAAACACGCAATATCAATGATGATTGGCGATATCTGAATGCTTACGTAATTAGCTGGCAACCCAAGTGGGTAAATGGTTTATTTGTGGGTATGACCAGGTCCTTACAACAATACGGTGATCAAGCTTTTAAAGTAAATGGAGGAGTTATTAGTAAATACCTTCCTGTGCTGGGTTTGGCAGTTCAAAAAATTAATAATCTTGGGGATGATACTTTGTATAGAGATCAATTAGCTTCTTTTTTTCTGCGTTGGGTTTTACCAAAATCTAATTTTGAATTTTATGTAGAATATGGATACAATGATTATGGATTAAATGTTCGGGATTATTTATTATCTCCTACACATTCGGCTGCTTATACTATCGGGGTTAGAAAATTTGTAAAGCAAACTGCAAAAAAACAACTACAAATTGAATCAGAAATCACCCAAATGAGTCAATCGCCTGATTATATAGTTAGAGATGCAGGAAATTGGTACGAGCACGGGCAAATACATCAGGGATATTCAAATTACAACCAAGATCTGGGTGCAGGGGCTGGTTTTGGTGCCAATGTTCAAACTATTTCTGCTACATGGATCAATGCAGATTTACGAAATGGCTTTTTACTGCAAAGAATAGAACATGACCCCATCAATAAAATTAATAAATGGAATGATATCAGCATTGGATGGATGCCGCAATGGACTTATAAGAACATGATATTGGGTGCTAAATTACAATTGATATACAGCCATAATTATGCATGGGAAAATGGCAATAATCCTTTTAATCTGCATAGCAGACTCATGATACAATACAACTTTAATTGATGAAAAGTAGCAGTATAAAAATATGGATAATCATGGTGTTTGCTTTTCTAGGGCAGGATTTTTGTGCTGCACAATCGATCCATACAGATATTGTAAGAGAGCTCAATATTTCTAAAAGTTTATTGGGCAGTTCAGATTCCATTGCACCCATTACATCAACTATTGTAAAAGGAAAAAACTGGTCTTTGGGAGTATTGCCTATTGCTATTGATCAATTATATAATTCTGAGTTGCCCATTGGATATAATTTAGGATCTGCCATTGCAGCAAAGGGATACCAGGTTTTGATTTCTGCAGGTATTGAAGCAAGTATTGGTAAGCATATTACTATCAAATTAAATCCGGAATATGTATCTGCACAAAACCTGGATTTTGAACAATTTGAACAAGCACAAGGGGATAGAATATGGTCGAGTTACTATCAATTCTTAAATACGATCGACCTGCCCAATAAAATGGGGGATGGGCCGTATAAGAAATTTTTCGCGGGGCAATCAAATATCAAATATCAATTTAAAGATTTTGAAGCAGGGATTTCTACGGAGAATATCTGGTGGGGTCCAGGTTGGAAAAACGCATTGATCATGAGCTATAATGCCCCTGGTTTTTTGCATGCAACTATCAATACTAAGAAACCTATTAAAACCAAAATCGGGCAATTTAGTGGTCAATTGATAGCAGGCAAACTTGAAGAGTCGGGTATATTGCCTCCCAGAATTTATAGTATTTATAATGGCGTCTTCCAGTATCAGCCAAAGTTTACTGGTAAACGATTAATGACTGGTATTAATTTTAGCTGGCAGCCAAAATGGACTCCCAATTTAACTATTGGTTATTCTGCTGTTGCCTATTTCTATGCTACCGATTTTAAGAGTCCATTAGATGTATTGCCTTTTGATTTTAATGGTAAAAAAGGCGCGCTGGGTGCTATGTTTATTCAATACAAACTTCCTGCAGATAAGGCAGAAATCTATTTGGAATATGGTGCTAAAAGTCCATCTTTTAGAAGGGCTTATGTGGCAGGGTTTAGAAAACTGTTTCCAATAAAAAATGATGCGTATATCCAGTTTGCAGCAGAGCTTACTCAAATGCAAGCTCAAAATATTGATTTAATCAGAGACCCGAATAGTTGGTATACCGACAAATATGTAAGGCAGGGTTACACCAATAATGGAAAGACGATTGGAGCTGGTATAGGCCCTGGAAGTAATAGCGAAAATTTTGAAATTGCGTGGGTGAAAGGAAGTAAAAAAATTGGTTTACAATTTGAAAGGTTAAGACATAACAGCGATTATTACTATTATGCCTATGAATTTATTGGAGATTTTAGAAGACATTGGATTGATTTGTCAACTACTGCCAATGTTTCTTTAGATTTTAAACATTTTTTAGTAGCTGCCAATCTGAAGATCACCAGGTCTTATAATTATCAATGGTTGGTTATTCAAACAGATCCATTAAATTATTTTCAACCAGGAAACGAATACCTTAATATAGGTGGTGGGCTATCTTTAATGTTCCGCTTGTAACTATTTCATTGTTATTTATCACTGAACTTTTGCTTCCATAATATGGGTACAATGGCGGGCGCTTCTATAAAATAGCGTTTGAACAATCGTTTTGGTTCTTTTATAAATCGATATAACCATTCCAGTCCATTTTGTTGCATCCACATGGGTGCACGATCAATTCTTCCTGCCGCAACATCTAATGCTGCTCCTATGCCTATATTAATGTAGCTATTGAGTTCTTGATAATGTTGATGAATCCAATAATCTTGTTTGGGTGCGGTTAAACTTACCCAAAGAATATCTGGATTAGATGTATTGATTAAATCAACCATCTTTTTATTTTCTTCCGCACTGAATTGGCTTGCAAAAGGCGGACTATACACGCCAACAATTTTTATTCCTGGAAACTGCTTCTCTAATTGTGCCTGGTAATCCAGTGCCACACCTTCTGTAGCTCCCAAAAAAAACATACTGAAATTGTTTTGATAACAACGCTCAATGTATTGAGGCAGTAAATCCAATCCAGTTACCCTACCCCTTATTTTTTTTTTGCCTAAAAAATGCGAAGCCCAAATCAGGGGTACTCCATCACAGAGTGTAAGATCTGCTGTATTATATAATTCTTTTAGTGGTGCATTTTTGCTAGCCCAAACCACACAGTTCACTGGAGTAACACAAATTCGTTTTTGTTGTTTTTGAAAGATCCATTCATCAAAAAGGTTCATTGTTTCATTCAAGGTGATATCACTAATATGAGTTCCACCAATATTTATTTTGGGGATGGAGGTTCCAGTTACTGTATTAATGCTATTTACTGATGGGTTCAAAATGATACAATTGCTTTAAAGCATCTACATGCCGTTTTAAAGTATAAGTCTTTAAAAAATGTTGATGAGCAGCTTTTGACATTTCATCTTTAGCATTTATTGAAAGGGATTCAAAGATACTAATTACATGGTTTAATTGATAGCTGGGTTGAATAGGATATAAGAAACCATTCACTCCATTTTCTATCATCGTACTCATATTATTTGAATAAGCAGCGATGACAATAGCACCTGAGTTTTGTGCTTCAATGATTGTCATGGGCTGACCTTCATACCATCTGGAAGGTAAAATAAGTGCCAAACAACTGGCATAAAGTGCTTCTAACGATTCCCGTGGTATTGCTTTTGAATATTTGATCTTATCATTTGTTTCCTGCTTTACCCAATCTGCCAATGGTCCATCACCCACAATAAGTAATGACTTTTCGTTTTCTTTAAATGCTTCTACTAAGTCTTTGATGCCTTTTTCTTCACTTAATCTTCCTACAAAAAGATAAAATGGTTTTCTGGTTTCAAACAGGGGTGGCTTTACATTGCTAAACCCGTTTAAAAAATTGGGTTTATACCTGATCTTTGAAGGCTCAATGCCAATGTCTAAAAGCAATTGTTCCTGCAAAGGATTTATAACTATAAAGCGATCGATCTTTTTGGAATAGGTGTTTATTTTTTTTTGCCATTCATTTGCTTTGGCTAAGGCCCATGAAAAAAAACCAGACTGCTTAAAACATTTTCTTTCAATACCTGTTGCAAAACTTTGTTGCTGGTGACAGATCATACAAGGCTCGTTCTTGTAAAATAATAATCCATTTAAGCAAAACAGTCTATAATTATGTACCGTAAATAGGGTGTGCGCACCAGCTAATTTAGCTGCCCAGAATACAGCCGGGGAAGCCTTGTAATAAAAATTATGAACGTGTACAATATTGATTTGATTTTTTTTAACTAGTCGGTAAACTTTTATAAAAGCAGAAAGGTTAAAAAATAATTGAAAGGGGTAGCTTAATAAGTGTAGAAGTTTATTTGAGCTATTATTAAAAAGTAATACAAAAACCGGATAGTTTTCTTGTTTTAGGCTATTGATTTCTTGTTCTACAATACTGTCTTCACCTCCTTTTTGAAGGTAAGTGTTATGAATCAGCAATATGGAAGGTTTCTGCTGCATAGGTTAAATACCTGCTTTATGATTTTGCATTGGTTGCCAGTTTAAATACTTCCACGATTTCTTTGCCTGCTCTAGGCCAGGTGAAATGGGCAAGTCTTTCCAGGCCTTTTGCTTTTAAACTTTCCTGTAAGTCAGTGTTGGTTAAGAGCGCTTCCATTTTTTGAGCCAGATCATTTGAAGAGAATGGATCAAATGAAATAACTGCATCACCACCCACTTCCGGTAAACAAGAATTATTGGCTACCAAAACGGGAACCTTAAATTTAAAAGCTTCTAATAAAGGTATTCCAAAGCCTTCGTTATAGGAAGGGAACACGAATAAAGTGGCATGCTCATAGGCTTTTGCAACTGCGGCATCTGAAATATAACCGGTACAAATTACTCGTTGTTCTAAATTAAGTTCTTGTATGGCTGAAAGGATGGAGACGCTATCGTCGGAATGTATTTTTTTATTTCCATCGCCTACTAATACCAATTTAAGATCTAAACTAGTGGCATCTAATAATTTTCGAAATGCCTTGAGTAGTAGTGGTAGATTTTTTCTTTTTTCCCAAACCCCTACATGCAATATATAGGGACATGTTGGTGGAATAAATTCATTTTCATAGATGGGATCTTCCAAACTCGAAAAGGATTTGGGACCCGGATAAATGGCAATAATTTTTTCAGTTGGGATTTTAAAATGCTGGTGAATTTTTTGTTTGGAATATTGAGAAACGGTAATGATAAAGGCAGAATTTTTAGCTGCGGGGATAGCTAAAAAATTAAATAAGCGCATCCATAATTTGTGGTAGTGTTCTGGGTATTCAAAGAAAAAGGCATCGTGAAATATTTGTACATTTTTGAATCCCGGGGTAAGAATAGGTGCAAAATAATCGCAACAAAAAAGTACATCTACCTTTTTAAAATAGGCTTTCAACGGCAATAAAACTTGTTTCCACCATTGATAGATGATGTGATTAAAAATGATACCTATTTTAAAATTCCTTGAAAATTGAGGGAGCTTTGCATCCAAATAAACAAATTGAATAGTAGGATCATTATTTAGTAGGAATTGCTTATAATATTCTTCTAAAATAGTTTTTTGACCAGTTTTAGCAAATTTCAGATCAAGTATATCCACCCCCACTTTTACTAATAATTTCATAACTGCAAGCTATCTTAAATATTTGTAAAACACTTTTTTGGAACTTGCAAATTGTAACATTTGGCAGTTGCCCCCGTTTTCGCGTAAGGTTTAAATGCTGGCATGTGAGCCGAATTTTTTCCGCATGGCAATAAAAGTTCTTTCAAGGAAAAAATAGGAGATAAGCCCAAGCAATATAGAAATAGGCCAGTATACTAACTGCCAGTAAAAAGAAAATTCGGGTAAGTAATGGTTTGCTATTTTTAAAACTATCCAATGAAAGAGATATAGGCTATAACTTATTTTTCCAATCAAAATAATCAGCCTGTTTTCAAATACCATTTTTTTAATGGGGTTGTTCCATCTTTCGAGAAATGGGATAATAATCAGTAAGCTTAGGCCTTGCAATGTAAATCTTAGTGTGTTTCTGAAAAAGGGTCCCCGAATTAAAAAAGTAGTTAATAAAATAACCAATGCTATAGAGAGGGCTATTCGGTTTTTCAGGCAAAACAAATATAACCGGGATTTCACTTTAAATAATAGTAACGCAGCAATGCATCCGTAAAGAATTGCGTCCATTCGGGTATGAGTTGAAAAGTAGATCCTGCCTTCGGCATTTTGAGGGTCAAGGGGATGCGTGTACACAAGGTTTAATCTTGCCGCTAATGCAAGAAAACATAGCAGGAATAAAAGGCCTGTAAAGATGCGAATTTTATTTTGATGATTACCTGCAATAAAATAACTGGACAGTAAAGGGAAAAATAAGTAGAAATGTTCTTCAATAGATAAAGACCAGGTAATATCCAATATACGGGAACAGTCTTCAACGGGTTGACGGATCCAGCCGATGTAATAATTGGTAAAATAAAATAATGCTGAAAGGATGTCTTTTGCTGATACAGTACAGCCAATTATCAAAATACTGATGCACCCCAATAGAATAAAAGCGATGAGTGCCGGATATAGTCTGAAAAACCTTCTCAGGTAAAAATTTTGAAGGTTAATCTTACCGGTATCTTCCACTTCCCTGATCAGTAATTTTGTGATCAGGTAACCACTGATAAAGAAAAAAACTGTTACACCAAAACCTCCAGGCACTAGTTTATCCAGGCCCGCATGAGCAATTAGTACAATTGCAATTGCAAACCCACGGAGGCCATCCAGAAAAGGAACATAATTGGAACTAGTATTGTTTTTTTTCATAAATGATGGATTCATCAGCCTATTTTATTAAATGGTTGAGCCAAATTTTTTACGAATCCGCACAAATGGTTTTTCGATGACGTAATAAGATCCTAAAGAAAGTAGGATGGTTAAAGTCCAGAAAAACAACTGCCAACTAACGCCAAATTCGCTAAAAAAGTGGTTACTTAATTTTAAGGCTACCCAATGAAATAAATACAAACTATAGCTGATTTTACCAATAAAGATCAGTCCTTTACTGGCCATAACATTTTTGATCCATTCATTTTTGTGTTCGCCGATTGCGGGAATTAAAATAAATAATCCATAACCTTGAAAAGAATACAAAAGGGTTTGTCTAAAAAATTCGTTTCTGATGGCTACAGAAAGTATCAGGGCTAATAAAGCACTTGCAATGATCCACTTATTTTGTATGCTTTTGAGATACACAGCCGACTCTTTTTGAAACATTAAAACAGCAGCTAAGCAACCCCAGATAATGGAATCCATTCTGGTATGGGTAGAAAAATAAATTCTTCCAGATATTATATTCAAGTCGCCATTAAAATAAAAATAAGTTGCCACTCTAATAACAATCCCAATGGCACATAAAGCCACTAATATTTTGATAAAATGGTTGGATGCATTAGCAGCTTTATTTTTTAAAGCAAGATGAATGAATAGGGGAAAGATCAAATAAAAGTGTTCCTCAACCGATAAAGACCATAAAATATCAAGGAGACGTCCACAGTCTTCAACTGGTGTTCGAAACCAACCGATATAATAATTGGTATAATAAAATAAGGCTGCAAATATATCTTTAGTTTGGAGGGGGCAGTTCATGATATAGGCCGCTACAGCACTGCATACAATCATGACTAATAAGGCAGGGTAGAGTCGGAATAATCTTCTTAAATAAAAAGGTAGAAATTGAATCCTGCCTTTTTCTTTTATTTCTGTAATTAATAGGCGTGTGATTAAGTAACCGCTAATAAAGAAAAAAAAAGTAACTCCAAATTTCCCAGGAATGATCTTACCCAAACCGGCATGCGAAAACACCACTATTGATATTGCCAGTGCCCTACAACCATCTAAATAAGGTATGTATCCAGATTTATTTTCCATGATTTGCAGTAGCCTTTTTCTTATCCATTTAGTATTATTTTTTGATGGGGATCACTTTCATACATTCCCAATGTATTGATCAATCCTGCGCAAAACCAAGTTAGATATGAGATATAAACATACGACTCGGTGTTGGCAGTAAATGTAGGAATGATCATCCCAATTTTGACCAATAAAAGGCATAATGCCAATTTTCTAATCTTACCTGTTTTTTGTTTAAATATTTTTAAGCAAAATCTGATCAACATAATATAAATAGCCAGATACAAAATTACTGCCACAATCCCGGCCTGCACACCCACAATTATTAATTGATTTTCTCCACCTATATTATCTCCCAGTACACCAGATACTCTTCCAGACATGCCTAATCCTAATCCTAAAGGCTTCGCAATAATTGCTTCAACGCCTTCAAGCCATTGTACAACATGAAAGGCACTGGAGGTATCACTAAAATCAATGGTATGCACGATAAGGTCATACATGTCGCCTTGCAAATAAAACATTCCTAAAATGAATAAAATCACAATTCCGATGTAGAAAATCTTAAGCCAGGATTTTTTGTGGGTGATAATGGCATATACGTAAGCAATTAAAAAATAGCTTACCAATGATGCTCTTGAGATAGCTAAAAAAATAGATAGTAAACTTACTGTTAAAGCAATAGTGCCTAATTTATTAATCTTAAATCCAAAATCATCATTCGTGTACAATGCTAATATTGCAGCTAAAGTAAAAATGGTATTTACACCCAGCTCTAATGGTCCGCCAAAGAAACTGGCAAATCTTTTAAATCCACCGCTGGTTTCAAAAGTCCAGCTCAAATTAAAATTGCCTGTTGGTTCAATTCCGAAAAATTTTCTATTGAATTCTGTATATCCGGTAAATGTTTGTAAATGTTCATTTGTAATTGCTTCTCCTAATAGAACAATTCCAGCTAAAATTGAAATGATGAGTATAAAACTGAAATTGCTATTTAAATTTATCTTTTTAGGATTCATTAATCTTCCAGTAAAATAAATCAAAGGGAAAAAGCTCAAACTTTTTAAGGCCAATAATTTTTGTGAAAAACCATAATCGCCCAAGGGTAAAAAAAGGTATAAGGTGGTATAGAAAAAATAAGCTAATACCATTTTGTCTATGGGCGTGAGTTTTATGATGTCTGCTTTATTTAGAATTAAATATCCGAGGGTACAAATAACAATCAACTCTTTGAATCCTTGAAAAAGGGGCATCAACATACCCAACCCCAACAGATTCAATAATGAAAGTGCTGTTATGTAAACGGGTAATCCAAAAATAAAAAAACGTAAAATATGTTGAGGTTGATCTAGATATAATTGGCGACCTGCATACAGGAAGGATAGTATATAAACACAGGGTATTAGATTTAGCATAAATTACTTTGTGTTCGGTGTAATTTCAATGGAACCTACTATTCCATCTTTAACGCCATTGATGACAGCCATTAATTTTTTTGGTCTCCTGCGAACTGCAAAATACCCTATTATCAATGTAATATAAAAAAAATTAAATAGGAATAGGGTGGGTATATAATACCAGGAAGTATATTTTTTTTGAATCCAAATGCGATTGCGTTGGTTGTAATAATGTACCATTGGATCAACTATACCTTCTTTGTCTTTCAGCTTTTTTTTAATAGAAGAACCTGCAATATGGTACACAATCGAAGCGGGTATATAAGTTAATTGATAACCCAGATTTTTTATTCTGAAAGATAAATCAACGTCTTCTTTATACATAAACATATTCTGGGCCAATAATCCAGTTTGTTTAAGAATACTGGTTCTAACCATCAATGCGCAGCCTGTTATCCAACTCATTTCTTTGATTATTAAATGTTGGGGCCTCGGTTGTTGGTTTTCTCCACTGGTATAGGGCCATCCGATTCCTTTATAATATCCATTGCCCCCATTCCATAATAAGGATTTGTTGTGGTTAAAATATATTCTTGGTTGTACAGCGCCAGTGGTGGGATATTGGTCTAAATAATTCACCAGATGTTCTAAAAAATCAGGCTCCACAAACGTATCATTATTAAGCATCATCACATAATCAAAACCTTTTTGGATAGCATACTCAAAGCCCATATTATTTCCACCTGTGAAACCTTTGTTCTCGGGAGAAAAAAGGAAAATAATTTCAGGATATTGCAGTTGCAATTGCAGTCCAGATCCATCTGTTGAATTATTATCTACCACAACAATGCTATAGTTAGTATAGCTTGCTTTCTTTAATGAAAGAATACAATCATTGGTAAATTCATAACCGTTCCAGTTCACCAAAATAATGGCAACAGATGATTGCATCAGCAAATGTTTAAATTTTAGTTAGAAATATTATAGGCATGGTGATTTCAACTAAGGTTGATTGATTACAGATATCCTAAGATTGTCTATTGACCAGCTTTTTGAACAATGGGTACTTGGTGAAAAAGAAACATCTTGAAAGTCTAACTGAATAGCAGATCCCTGGTGACCAGCTAAAATTTCCATTTTATAGAAACTAGTACCATCTTTTTGATCAGCTTTTGAACAAATACCTGCCATGGTGCCCCATGCATTACTCAAAGCCTTATTATTAATTAATACGGATTGGTAATTATCTGGAAAGGATTGGTCGTAGCTCCCATTTGAAAAAGTTGTTAAAAAAATAGGATTATCATTTAGTTTCATTTGCCAGATATCTGGTATCGAACCGCCTGGAGCAATAAAATTTCCCTTCCAATCATCGTGTAAATAAAGATCAAATTCAATTTTAAGAACATTATGATAGGGTATTTGGTCTATATTAAATCGTACTAAGTTGTCATGAAAACTTCCCAAAACATGGGTGTTATTAAATTCAATAATTTTTGATGAATCTACGATTCCTGTTGCGCTTAGTATAATAAAACCATTTTTTGCGGTGTCTTCAAACTTGTTTTCGTAAACAACGGTTCTTGTGGGAATATCTTTAAAGCAAGCGGAAAAAGAAAGGCAAATAATCAACCCCCAGACAAATGGTAGAAATGATTTATTTTTTATCAGTAAACCCATTGATGGTCTTTTATTTGAATTTAAATGACTTGATCGTTTAAAATCATGTATTTGAAGTGTCAAATGTAAGGTTTAAATATGTTTTTTTGTCCTCCTTAAGTTGAAGCAATCCTACAACTTATTAAACGTAGAAATAATTAGTAGGAGGGTGAAATAGCTATCCAGGGTTTAGACTTGTCTACTGAAATGATTATTTCTAACTCGTCTCGAAAATAAGGGATGGTATTGCCAATCCTGTAAAAGACATTTCTTAGACTTCCTCTAAAATTTTTAGGTTCAAAATATTTATAATAATACGTGCTAATTTGAACGATGAACCCATTCGTTAAATATCCAAAATACTTGTTGATTTCTTTTGCACTATATTCCTTCCAATGATGGCCATAAGTTACATTTTCGAAAATCGAGTTAACATTTATGCCAATGCCTTTAAGCAGTAACATATTTTTTAATGACCTAACAATATTATAAATAGTAATACTGTTTGGAGTGGTGATGTAAATGATCCCATTATGCTTTACTAAACGATGGATATGTTTCCAGAAATCGATTGGATTAAATGTAATATGCTCTAGTATTTCTGTAAAAAGAATTACATCATATTCATCTAAGTTTTCTTGTTTCGAAGAAAGGGTGGTAAGGTTATTTTCAATAATGCTGGTTAGTCCAAAATCTACAACACGTTTTTTTATAAAGGGTAATTCAGAGAATTCGCCAACGTCCATTGCGTGAACTTTATAACCCAAAAAAGTAAGCAGGAGCGTACTATGCAAATAATGACTTCCGATATCTAAAATCAAGCTACCTGGGGCAACTTTTTTTGTTAATTCAGTGGCCATTCTTAAAAATCGTTTTCTGTGAAAACGAAAGTATTCCTGGTCTTGAACATTTTGAGTGTTATTTACGATAGACTGAACTTGGTCGATAGCCGATTCTATGAATTCTTTAGATATAGTAGGCATATTTTTAAATCTGGAAAGTTCAAATGTATGAAATATGTATAATTTAGTGTTACTTTCTTGTTTTAGATGGTTTTAAAAATGAGAAATAATTAATACATCCATGCCTCTATTTATAAAAAAAATCTTTTATGCTGTTTTTGATTTAGTAGGTGCTGCTTTTGCAATAATCTTTATTCCTTTATTTAAACTGAACCGTACATACAAAAGCGAAAATTTCCCTTTGCAATTAAAATTGTTTAAGTGGTTGGGGGTATTTCCAATTCAAGATCATTATTATGAACCCAAGTTTAATTATGATGCTGATTTCGATGCCAGTATAAAAAGGGAATTGCCTATTTCAATTGATATTGGAACTCAATTGATACAATTACAAGCACTAGAAAGGGGAATTGAATTAAAGAAATTGACTCTTGATAAAAATAGTTCTGAAAAATTTTTTGTACATAATCCCAATTTCGGTGCGGGTGATGCAGAACTCTATTATTTATTGATCAGAAATAAAAAGCCTAGGCGTATTATTGAAATAGGCTCGGGATATAGTACGCAACTATGTTTGCTGGCTTTAGAACAAAATAAGAGAGAAGGTGCAGATTGCGAACTCACTTGCATCGAGCCTTTTGAAATGCCTTTTCTGGATAATCTAGAAGAAATTGAAGTAATTAGAAAGGAAGTGCAAACACTACCAATCTATTTATTTGAGTCATTGGAAGCCAATGATATCTTATTTATTGATAGCTCTCATATTATCAGACCTGGGGATGATCTCTTATATATATATTTTCAGATCCTGCCGATTCTTCAAAAGGGAGTACTGATTCATATTCATGACATCTTTACTCCAAGGCATTATCCGCAGGAATGGTTGACGAAGAAAATGCGGTTCTGGAATGAGCAATACTTACTCGAAGCTTTTTTGTATAATAATTCTGAGTTTAAAATAATGTTTACGCTGAATCATTTGGTGAAAACTGATTTTGTGGCTGCGAAGGAAATACTTGTACACCTCAAAACTGATTCGGAGCCTTCGTCTTGGTGGATGGAGAGGAGATAACCACCCCAGTCATCGCTCAGTCGCTCGACTTCCCCTCCTATCCGCAAGCGGCAGGAGGGGTGTTTAAGAAAAATTAATCAAATACCCATCCTGCCGCTTGCGGATAGGAGGAGTGTTAAGAAAAATTAATCAAATACCCATCCTGCCGCTTGCGGATAGGAGGGGTGGCTGGAGCGACTGAGCGACCAGCCGGGGTGGTTGCGGGGTGGTTACGGGGTGGTTGCAGTGTGCTTCCTCAAATAATCCCACATTCAACTTTCACTTTCCCTTTCAACTTTACTCTTTAATCTTTCCTACATTTGCTGCCATGGGTAACCCTGTTTTTAACATTATAAATAATTCTAATAATCCTTTGCCGGAATATGCTACTGCAGGTTCTTCTGGAATGGATATCAGGGCATTTATTGAGGAGGCTATTGTTTTGGCTCCGATGCAACGTGCGTTGGTGCCCACGGGTTTATTTGTTGAATTGACAGAAGGATACGAAATTCAAGTGCGGCCCAGGAGCGGATTGGCGATTAAACAGGGGATTACCTGCCTTAATTCTCCGGGTACGGTAGATGCAGATTATAGAGGTGAGCTGAAAGTGATATTGATTAATTTATCAGGAGAAAATCAGGAAATTCATTCCGGTGATCGGATTGCACAATTGGTTGTTGCAACGGTAGCAAAAGCTGATTGGAACTTAGTAGAAACTATTAACGAAACAGAAAGAGGTGCTGGCGGATTTGGAAGTACTGGTAAAAAATAAAGCAATGAAAAGGCAGATGAATCAATTTATAGCTGGGATCTTAGTGTTGAGTATGGCTGCCATGGGTTGCCGTTCTACGCGCAAAGTGCAAAACATTGAAAAAGATATTTTCAAAAAAGATACCGCCACAACAGTTGTAATTGCAGAAGCTCCAAAAGTAGATTCTGCTGCATTGGTTAAAACTATCATGAGCAAACTCATGAAACATAACATTGAGTATACGAGCTTTAATGCAAAGATTAATGTGGATTATGAGGGGGCAGAGACCAGTCAGAAAATGACGGCCTACCTCAGCATGAAAAAAGACAGTTCCATATTTATAAAAATTGCTGTATCACCTTATGGAGTGGTTAAAAATATTTTTGTGAATAAAGACAGCGTCATTTTAATTACTACCAAGGGCGAAAAATCAATACAATACCAAACCATCAATTATTTAAAAGAATCGGCCAATATTCCTTTCGATTTTTCTACCCTTCAAGATATATTAATCGGCAATCCCATCTTCCTTGATAGCAATATCGTCTCTTACAAATCAGGTAGAGACCAATTGTTGGTGTATATGATCGGCAATTTGTTCAAGCATTTAATAACACTGGACAATAACGATTTTAAAGTAATGCATAGTAAGCTGGATGATGTAGATGAGCAGCGAAATCGTACTTGTGATATAACCTTAACCGATTATGTAACTGTAAATGGTTATCAGTTTGCAACCAATAGGAAGATATCTGTTTCTGAAAAATCGAAACTGGATATTTATTTAGAATTCAAAACGTATGAATTTAATACACCACTGGCTTATACCTTCCCGATACCTAAGAATTATAAAGTGAAACAACAAACCAAAAAGAAGTAACGTTCTTTACGAGTGGTTTCTATAAAAATATTGCGCATGTTGAAAAGGTTTTTCTGTTTATTGATTTTGTGTTTGGGGTTCTTCATGAATTCGCATGCTCAACAGCCTACCAGAGAGGATTTACAAAATAAGGAAACAGATATCCGTAAAGAAATTGCTGAGTTGAATAATATGTTGCAACAAACTCAGAAAAGCAAAAAACTATCTCTGAATCAACTTGCCATCATTAAGAAAAAAATTAATCAACGCGAAGACCTTGTTAACACCATCAACAAACAGGTACATCAGTTAGATGAAACCATCTTCAACAACGAACGCGATATTTATCGTCTTGGAAAAGAACTGGATACCCTTAAAATTAAATACGCCAAGAGTATTGTATTTGCATATAAAAACAGGAGTAGCTACGAATACCTCAACTTTCTTTTTTCTGCGGAAGATTTTAACGACGCCATTAAACGGATTACTTATTTAAAAAGTTATCGCCAGAACCGCGAAACGCAGGCTTCTACTATTTATAAATCTGAAGATCTATTAAAAGTAAAGATTGCCAGTTTAAGTACTAATAAAATTGAAATGAGTAAGACTTTGGTAAAACAAAGCGAACAGCTCAAAGATTTACAAGCTGATAAAAAAGAACAAGATCAGGTGGTGGCGCAGCTTAAAAGCAAAGAGCGGGAAATTGGTACCCAGATCCGTGATAAAGAAAAGCAGCGTCAGAAAATGCAATCCGCTGTATTAGCCATTATTCGTAGAGAAACGGAAGAAGCCAATCGCCGCGCAGCTGCTGTTAAAGCAAAAGCATTGGAAGAAGAAAAGAAAAGGAAAGCTTTGAATACAGCCATCACGAAACCTAATGATAATGCCATTACCAGCACTACCACGGCAGAAAATACAAATACACCTGCTCCTAATACCCGACCTAAATTGAGCAATGAATCTGTTTCTGGTGTGGTATCAACAAATAGTGGCGACAGATCTTACACTCCTTTAGAATCAACACCCGAGGGGCGTGAAACTTCTATTAAGTTCGAAAATAATAAAGGACGTTTACCATGGCCTGCTGATGCGGGAATTGTTACCATCCATTTTGGTACTGAAACAATTCCGGGTACTAAGTTGGTGCGTAAAAGCGATGGAATAGAAATTGCCTTGGCTCCAGGTTCTTCCATTAAAAGTGTAGCCGATGGTATTGTATCTTATGCTGGCGATATTGGTGGCGAACAAGTGGTATTTATTAAACACGGAAAGTATTTTACTAGTTATAGTCATTTGTCTTCTATACGCGTTTCAAAAGATCAGGAAGTAAAAGCCGGCTCCCTCCTCGGGAAATCTGGTAGCGGTGTTGACGGTGAAGGTGCATTGCTTTTTATGGTGAATAATGAAAGGGGCATACCGTTGAATCCGGAAGGATGGTTGAAGGCGAGGAGATAATTTATATGTGATATTAATAGCACCCATCCTGCCGCTTGCGGATAGGAGGGGCAGCCGATCCCGAGCACTCGGGATACGGCGGGGTGGTTGTCTCTAGGAGAAACATGCATGTTTGTTTTAAGAGAGCAACCACCCCGTCTGTTCGCTCAGTCGCTCCAGCCACCCCTCCTATCCGCAAGCGGCAGGTGGGGTACTTAAAAAAATATATCTTCTTTCTCCATTCTTTATTCTTCACTTATCCCAAACATTTTCTTCCTTATATTTAAAGATAAAACTTGCCCCATGAGTAATTACATCTTGAGCTTTGATCAGGGTACTACATCGAGTCGCGCGATTGTGTTTGATAAGAAGGGTTCTATTGTTGCTGTAGCTCAAAAAGAATTTACACAAATATTTCCGCAACCAGGTTGGGTAGAACATGATGCTAATGAAATTTGGAGTACACAATTGGGTGTTGCTGCAGAAGCCATTACAAAAGCTGGTTTAACCGTAAAAGATATGGCTGCGATTGGAATTACCAATCAGCGCGAAACTACTGTGGTGTGGGATCGTGCCACCGGAATGCCTATTCACAATGCCATTGTATGGCAGGACAGAAGAACTGCAGCATTTTGTGATAGTTTAAAAGTTGCTGGCAAACATCAGCTGATTCAACAAAAAACAGGATTAGTGATTGATGCTTATTTCTCTGCTACCAAAGTGAAATGGATCTTAGACAATGTGGAGGGTGCAAGAGCAAAAGCTGCAAAGGGAGAACTTTGTTTTGGAACTGTTGATAGCTGGCTGGTCTGGAAATTAACGAACGGACAAGTGCATGTAACCGATGTGTCTAATGCATCACGTACCATGTTATTTAATATTCATTCTTTACAATGGGACAATGAACTCTTAGAAATTTTTGATGTGCCTGCATCTATGTTGCCGCAAGTAAAAAGCAGCAGCGAGATTTATGGGTACACACAAAATATTTTAACGGCTCATAATATTCCCATCGCTGGAATTGCAGGCGATCAGCAAGCTGCTTTATTTGGTCAGATGTGTACACAGCCGGGCATGGTTAAGAATACCTATGGAACAGGTTGTTTTATGTTGATGAATACTGGTGAAAAAGCGGTTCCATCTTCTAATAATTTATTGACAACTGTTGCCTGGCAAATTAATGGGGTTACTCATTATGCATTGGAAGGATCTGTATTTATTGCAGGCGCTGTGGTGCAATGGTTGCGTGATGGATTAAAAATTATTCGTACTGCCGCTGAAGTGGAAATTTTAGCCAGCGAAGTGGAAGATAGTGGTGGCGTATACGTAGTGCCTGCTTTTGCTGGCCTAGGTGCGCCTTATTGGAATCAACACGCAAGAGGTACCATCGTTGGAATTACAAGAGGTACCAGCGGTGCACATTTTGCCCGTGCCGCTTTAGATAGTATTGCCTATCAAACGATGGATGTATTAAAAGCGATGGAAGCCGACTCTGGAATTTCTATTAAAGAATTAAGAGTAGATGGCGGTGCTACTGCTAATAATTTATTAATGCAGTTTCAGAGCGATATGTTACAAACAAAAGTTGTGCGTCCTGTGATTACTGAAACCACTGCAATAGGTGCAGCTTATTTAGCAGGATTAGCAGTAGGATTCTGGAAAGATTTAGAAGAGATACAAGCGCAATGGCAGATGGAAACAGTGTTCTCTCCGAAAATGGATGAGGGAGAAAGACAGGTATTATCTGCTGGTTGGAAGAAAGCAATTCAGGCCGCTGTTAGCTGGAGTATCTAGGCTAGGACGATACACAAATAGGAATTACATGAAAAGAGCAGAAATATTAACGCAGTTAGAAACAACTGTAGAATGGGATGTAGTAATAATTGGGGGAGGTGCTACTGGACTGGGATCTGCTGTAGACGCGGCATCGCGGGGATTGAAGACTTTATTAATTGATAGAGCCGATTTTGCAAAAGGCACATCCAGCAGGTCCACTAAATTAGTACATGGCGGTGTGCGTTATTTAGCACAGGGTAATATTAAATTAGTAAAAGAAGCTTTGCGCGAACGTGGGTACTTGTTAAAAAATGCTCCCCATTTAAGTAAAGAGCAAGCTTTTATTATTCCGGTTTATAGCTGGTTTGATTTATTTTTTTATGGCATTGGATTAAGAGTCTATGATTTATTAGCAGGTAAATTAAGTGTAGGCGCTACCAAAATTCTTTCAGCCAGAAAAACAATCGATGCATTGCCATCCATAAAATCGCAAAATTTAAAAGGCGGCATTTTATATCATGATGGACAATTCGATGATAGCAGGCTCGCGATTGATCTTGCTTATACGGCAGCCTCTAATGGTGCTACTGTATTAAACTATTTTTCATTGATTGGATTTAAAAAAGAAGCAAAAAAAATAGTTGGAATCGTTTGTAAAGACGAGATCAGTGATAAAGAATATGCACTAAAAGGGAAATCGTTTATAAATGCTACCGGCGTTTTTACAGATCATATTCTTCAAATGGATGATGTTGATCGGGAAGAAATTGTGCGCCCTTCACAAGGAATTCATTTGGTGGTGAGCAGGTCTTTTTTTTCGAGTACTAATGCGATGATGGTTCCGAAAACTGCAGATGGCCGTGTGTTTTTTGCAGTTCCCTGGCATCAGGAAATAGTATTAGGAACAACCGACACTGCGATTGATACGATCAGTGAAGAGCCCAAACCATTGGATGAAGAAATAGATTTCATTATCGAACATTTTAATAAATACAATGCAGTAGCCATCGAAAGAAAAGATGTGCTTTCGGTATTTGTAGGATTGAGGCCGCTAGTGAAAAGTGTAGGTGTTGCAAGTACTGCACTGATTTCGCGCGACCATACAATTATTGTGTCGCCAAGTGGATTGGTTACCATCACTGGTGGTAAGTGGACTACTTACCGGAAAATGGGAGAGGATGCAGTGAATAATGCACTCTTTATTTCGAAGCAACCCAAACGGGATTGTAAAACTGTGTCTTTAAAAATTGGAGATCCAGAAAAAAGACAATCAATGATTGATGCCATTATTGCTGAAGATCCTAACAGTGCAAAACTCTTGCACGAAAATTATCCTTACACAATTGCAGAAGTGGTTTTTGCTATCAGGCATGAATTGGCAGAAACTGTTGAAGATATTTTAGCTAGAAGAACAAGACTACTTTTCTTAAATGCTAGGGTTGCAAAAGAGTTGGCAAGTTTTGTAGCAAATTTATTAGCGAAGGAATTGGGGAAGGATAAGAATTGGGAAACAGAACAGGTTAGCGTTTTTTGCGAGCTTGCGCAGCAATACATCATTAGTTGAAAATGAAATTTTCAACTATAAATACCCATCCTGCCGCTTGCGGATAGGAGGGG
>JBAXHC010000046.1:0-24372 GCA_037139075.1 Bacteroidota bacterium | reverse complement strand
GCACTAAACATTTTTTGTTTGTGCCCTGGTACCGGATAATAAATCATAGAAGGAATTTTCTTCTCAGCTAAGTATGCATTCAATGCGTCTCGATCAACACCCTTCAATTGCAAAGTATATTGATGATAGACATGCGAACTATAATCTGCCACAAATGGAGTAGTAATCTTTTCATTATCTGCAAATGCTGCATCATAAAATGCAGCAGCCGATTGACGGGCTTTTATATAATGATCTAACTCTTTTAATTTAACATTTAGAATAGCAGCCTGAATAGAATCTAACCTTGAATTACAACCTACTATTTCGTGATAATAGCGTGTTTGTTGTCCATGATTTGCTATCATTTTCATTTTATGAGCTAGTTCTGCATCATTCGTAAAAATGGCACCTCCATCACCAAAAGCACCCAGATTTTTACTAGGGTAAAATGAAGTGGCCCCAACTGTTCCAATTGAACCGGTCTTTTGGGTAGTTCCATCAGCAAATCGATAATCACATCCAATGGCCTGAGCATTGTCTTCAATCACGAATAAATTAAACTCTTTCGCTATCGCCATGATTTCTTCCATTGGCGCTGCATGTCCGTATAAATGTACCGGCACAATAGCTTTTGTTTTGGGTGTAATTGCTTTGCGAACCGATATGGGATCCAAACAAAATGTATAGGGATCTACTTCAACAAATACGGGTGTTAATTTTAATAGAGCCACAACTTCTGTAGTAGCGATATAGGTAAATGAAGGAGTGATCACTTCATCCCCTGGTTGCAAGTCTAACGCCATCATCGCAATCTGCAGAGCGTCTGTTCCGTTAGCACAGGGGATTGTAAATCCTGAACCCTGATAATTGTTTAAACTCGCTGTAAAATCTTGAACTGCTTTTCCATTAATGTAGGAAGCGGAGTCCAAAACCTCATGAATGGCGGCATCTACTTCTGTCTTAATTTTTAGATACTGTTGCTTTGTGTCTACCATCTGAATTGGCCGCATAAATAAAGGTCTTAATTCTACTGCAAATCTACGAGAAAATATAACAAATTAAGATTCCTAATTATCTGAAATAAGCTACTATTTATTACGTTATTTTGTAAATAGAAACCTTCCCTTGAAAATACTATACCAACTCTTCGTTTTTTTATACCCCAAGGCCGCCTGGCTTATCAGCTGGAAAAATGAAAAAGCAAAAAACTGGGTCAGGGGAAGAAGATTTGTGTTTAAAAACCTTTCTAATTACTTCTACCTCCAAAAAAAGCCAGTCATTTGGATCCATTGTGCTTCTTTAGGGGAATTTGAACAGGGAAGACCCATTATAGAATCTATCAAACAGAGTTATCCGGATTATCAAATATTACTCACTTTTTTTTCGCCTTCAGGCTATGAGGTTCGTAAAAATTACCATGCAGCGGATTTCATAAGTTACCTCCCAATGGACTCTGCAAAAAATGCAAATCGTTTTTTCAATATTGTGCAGCCAAGTCTCATCCTTTTTATCAAATACGAGTTTTGGCATTATTACTGCAAAGAAGCAGCAGAAAGAAAAATTCCGCTCCTGTTAGCTTCAGGCATCTTCAGAGAAGATCAGATTTTTTTTAAGTGGTACGGTAATTTTTATAGAAACATCCTTACAAACTTTAGTCAGTTTTTTGTTCAAGACGAACAGTCAGCACTTCTTTTAAAACAATTAGGGCTTCAAGAAAAAACAATGATTAGTGGGGATACCAGATTCGACAGGGTGCTGGAAATTGTAGCAAATTTCGAAGCTATTCAGATGATTGAAACCTTTTGTAATGGTTCGGTAACTATTGTTGCTGGAAGTACCTGGACTGAAGATGATGAAGAATTAGATCATTTCATTAACCAACATCCTACTATCAAATGCATTATAGCACCTCATGAAATTGAGTCAGAAAGATTGAAAGAATGTTTGAAACTATATAAAAATTCCATGTTGTTTTCTACCTATGAACAATTGCTTATTAAAAATGAGAAAATATCGAATGATCCGCAGGTATTGATAATAGACAATTATGGTATGCTCACAAGATTGTATCATTATGCTACTATATGTCTTGTTGGGGGCGGCTTTGGGGGAGATGGTGTGCACAATGTATTAGAAGCAGCGGTTTATGGGAAGCCTGTAATTATTGGACCAGTATATGAAAAATATAAAGAGGCAGTTGATCTTGTTGAAAATGGAGGATGCATTGCAGTAGAAAATGCACTAGAATTAGAAGATGTTTTATTGCAACTATTAGATGCGGGAAACACATTATATCATTCCTCTTCAAAAGCTGCAAAAGAGTATGTATATGCTAATGCCGGGGCAACGAATAAAATCTTAGCACATATTCAGGAAAAGCGCCTTTTAACTAATTGATCAAAATGTTCAACCGCTATCGAATCGTTATTCCATCCCAATTTTAATTTCAATTCTCTTTCAATCCAATATTGTGCTTCGGGGAAAATATTAAATCCATTAATTGTCTTTAAACTTCTCTCATACATGATCTCGTCGCCTCTGAACAATTCATTGATAAAAAGGTAACGATCATTAATTCCTATAGCTTTCTTTAAATCGCGAATAGGTGTCTCATTAAAACCATGAGCTACTTCTGGTTCTCTTTGTTTTAATTGATCATTGATACTGAAAGCTTCATTTTTGATCAGGTCATTCAATTCCATTTTCCCTGTGGCAAATTCATTCTTTTTGTTTTCAATATCATCTTCTACAACTGGCAAACTAGTATTGATATCAAAAAGCCATCCGCTTAGTTCCGTATTTTTCTTTTGATTAGATTTTGAGATAAGAGAATTTGTCATGGAAATGGAATGCATTCTAGAGTTATTCAGCAGTAGATCCATCACCGAAACTGCACTATTGGAGGAAGGGGCATTTTTTTGCTGTTGCAATTCCAGCATAATCATTTCAACGGTAGCCAATAAACTATCTGTTTCAGCTTGCTGAGCAAATTGTTCCTTTAGTTTATCGATTAGTATACCCACTCTTTCCATTGGATGTAATACATTTGATGTGTTAAAATGTAAGCGAGTCTACTCAGAAACGAATTTTATTATCTTTTATTTTATAGGATGTTTATAGAACCGAATATATACGGCGAGCGGAGAGGATGGGTGGAAGTTATTTGTGGCAGTATGTTTAGCGGCAAAACAGAAGAGTTATTAAGACGATTAAAAAGGGCCAAAATAGCCAATTTAAAAGTTGAAATTTTTAAGCCAGCAATTGATACCCGGTATGATGAAACGCAGGTAGTAAGTCATGATGCCAATAGCGTTCAATCAACCCCCATCGATAATTCTCAAACGATTCTACTCCTTTCTGAGGGAATTGACGTGGTTGGAATTGATGAGGCACAATTTTTTGACGATCAGATTATTTATGTCTGCGAACAATTGGCAGCGAGGGGAACAAGGGTAATAGTGGCAGGTTTAGATATGGATTATAAAGGGAGGCCATTCGGACAAATGCCTAACCTATTAGCAATAGCTGATTATATTACAAAGCTGCATGCTATATGCGTTCAATGCGGTAATATTGCCAGCATATCTCATCGAAAATCTACGGTTGGCCCACAAGTATTATTAGGTGAAAAAGATGTTTATGAACCCCGTTGCAGAAAATGTGTACATGAAAAACCCTAACCCGATTTTAGCATTGGTAAAAAAAGAATTACTGCTCGAAACCCGTCAGCAGTATACCTTATATGGAATCTTCCTGTATGTAGCATCCACTATTTTTGTGGTGTATTTATCAATGGGACAACCAGAAGACAAAGTGTGGAATGGTTTATTTTGGGTAATCCAATTATTTGTTTGTGTGAATGCAGTTGCAAAAAGTTTTCTTGCTGAAAGCAGGGGTCGGATGCTATATTTCTATTCAATTGCAGGGGCAAAGGATTTTGTTTTATCCAAACTAATTTTCAATAGCATCTTAATGCTAGTGATGAGTTGCATCAGTTTAGCCATTTTTACCCTTCTGTTAGGTAATCCCATTGAATTTGGATGGCGGTTTCTTGGAATTGCTTGTTTAGGGGGGATTAGTCTTAGTCTTGTATTTACTTTTTTAGCTGCGATAGCCGCAAAAGCGCAGCAACAATCAGCCTTAATGGCCATCATGGGTTTCCCAATAATCATTCCGCAGCTACTTCTCTTAATGAAAATATCAACAGCAGCATTTTCTGCTGTGATTCAAGCTGGATTAATGCAGATGATTTTTTTATTGGTTGGGCTAGATATCTTAGTGGTAGCCCTAGCTATTATATTATTTCCATTTCTCTGGAAAGATTAAATCCTAATTTTCAAAGCGTAAGTGCCTAACTGTTTGTCCATTATTGATTAACTGCATTAGAGAATCAATGCCGATTTTCAGGTGCTTCTCTACATATTCTTCCGTTACTTTTTTATCGCTTGCTTCAGTTTTAACACCATCCGGAACCATGGGTTGGTCGCTCACCAATAACAAAGCTCCTGTTGGAATTTTATTATAAAATCCAACCGTAAATATGGTAGCGGTTTCCATATCAATTGCATAAGCACGGACCTTCGTAAGGTATTCTTTAAAGGCTTCATCATGCTCCCAAACACGTCTGTTGGTTGTATAAACTGTGCCAGTCCAATAATCTACCTGATAGTCGCGTATAGTTGTTGAGATGGCTTTCTGAAGTGCGAATGCAGGCATAGCTGGGACCTCAGGAGGGAAATAATCATTTGAAGTACCTTCTCCTCTGATGGCAGCAATTGGCAAAATTAAATCGCCAAGCTTATTTCTTTTTTTCAATCCTCCACACTTACCTAAAAACAAAACAGCTTCAGGTTCAATGGCAGTTAAAAGATCCATTACAGTGGCAGCACCCGGGCTTCCCATTCCAAAATTGATGATGGTAATCCCGTTAGCAGTTGCACATTGCATGGGGCGATCAGTTCCTACAACTGGAACCTGATTCCATTCAGCAAACATATTTACATAGTTGCCAAAATTGGTTAGCAATATGTATTTCCCAAAATTTTCAATTAATTCTCCTGTATATCTAGGTAACCAGTTCTGTACGATCTCTTCTTTCGTTTTCATAAATCTATATTTAGTGCTCCTTCAAGAAGTATCTTTGAAAAAGCTAATTGGCTAAACTACAAAAAATCAAATCAGTAAACAACCTTATGATTAAAATTGATTATCCAACTCCAAAGTTTCGTATCAAAACAGAAGCCGGAAAAGACTGGATCTTTGATGAATTCAGAAAGCGATGGATTCAAATCACACCAGAAGAATGGGTGCGACAGAATTTTTTGCAATGGTTGGTTCAGATCAAAGGGATTCCAGCTTCCCTGATTGCCATCGAAAAGGAAATCAAGTTAGGTGAACTTAAAAAAAGGTGCGACATCGTAGTTTATAAAAACTCTGTTCCATGGATTATTGTGGAATGTAAGGAAATGGATGTTAAATTAGATGAAGCCGTGATTAAACAAATTCTCAATTATAATATTTCTTTAAGGGTACAATACCTGATCATCACTAATGGATCAGATACTTTTGCATTTGAATTGAAAGATGGTACTATTCAAACGCTATTAGAAATACCCGATTTTGCATAAATCGTTTTTAGTGAATTATCAAATAATAAAATGCCAACTATGCGTTTTAGTCTTATTTTCTTAATCGTTTTTGGATTACTTGTTTCTACTAATAAAATAGGTGCGCAAATTATCAGTATTGATAAGTCTGACACTTCAGATTATGCAAAAAAGACCCAGTTCAATTTTAATTTTAGCACTGGTTTAGAAGTAGATAAACAACAGACCACACTTTGGGATGCCACTAATACAGCCGAAATGATGTTGCAAAAAAATAAAGACCTGTTTTTATTTGCAGCCAGTTATCGATTCACGTATAACGGACCAGATGATATTTTAAATGCCGGGTATTTTCATTTGAGATATAGAGGACATTATAAAGACAAATTTCAGCCAGAGCCTTTTGTACAATATCAATGGGACAATAAGCGGGGCTTAGAAATGCGTGCTATTGCAGGAATGAATATCCGTTATAATATGTGGAAGGGCGACAAGATAGAATTCAATGCCGGATTAGGTTTAATGAATGAAATGGAAAGATGGAACTACGATGGAGTTGATTCCAATAAAGTGCCCAGCAATGCAATACCAATCACAAATAATTATATAAAAATCAATTCATATGCTCGAATGGATTGGAAGCCAAATGCGAATAATGATATTGCTGTAAATGTATTCATACAAACAAGACCAGATAGTTTTCATCCACGTATTGCTCCACATTTTCAATGGACTATTCATGCAGGAAAGCATGTAGGATTTACGATTAATTATTCAGGTATGTACGACGAATCACCTATCGTGCCGATTCATCATTTTTATTATAGTTTATCCAACAGCATTCAGGTTACGTTTTAATAAAAAGGCCATCACGATTGCTCGGGACGGCCTTTAAAATTTGTTGTAAATTAATTACGGGAAAATTCCTAATTCAGTATAACTAATAGCCACTTTATTGATGGCACTTACATATGCTGCAGTTCTCATGTCTGGAATCGTTGGATTTGCTTCCATGATTTCCATGATCTCCTGAGTTGCATTAATCATTGTTTCTTCTAGTCCGCTGTATACTAAATCAATTTCTTCAGCACCGTGCATGATAAACTCTTTCTCTTTTCTGCCAACTGTTTTACCAGTTAACCCTTCGATCTGATTTAAAATGTGGGCATTCATATTTTCTGTAAATCTTTTTTCCATTCTGCCATAACGAACGTGGCTCAAATTCTTCAACCACTCGAAATATGAAACGGTAACCCCGCCTGCATTAAGGTACATATCAGGTACAACCAGGATACCTCTTTCTGTAAAAATCTCATCCGCTTCTGGAGTTAATGGACCATTTGCGGCTTCGGCAATAATTTTTGCTTTAACCCTTGGTGCATTTTCTGCATCAATCACATTTTCCAATGCAGCTGGAATTAAAATATCACATTCCAACTCAAGCGCATCTCCATTTTTTTCAAGATTAGTAGCACCCGGGAAATTTAAAATACTTCCAGTTGTTTTTCTATGTTGTAAAAGTTCGGCCTCGTTAATTCCATCAGCTTTATAAATCGCTCCTTCATATTCAGCAATAGCAATAATAGTTGCACCGTGCTCACGGAAGAATCTGGCACAGAAAAAGCCTACATTACCCAAACCTTGAACCACCACTTTCTTACCTTCAATACCAGTTTCCAATCCGATTTTTTTCATCACATCGGCCATATTACAAACCTCTCTAACGCCAAAGAATACACCTAAACCAGTGGCTTCTCTTCTACCGCGAACACCACCTTGTGAAATGGGTTTTCCAGTTACACAACCAGCACTATCAATATCTCCTGGTTTCATAGATTGATAAGTATCTACGATCCAAGACATTTCTCTTTCACCGGTTCCGTAATCAGGAGCAGGTACATCAATACCAGGGCCTATAAAATTCTTCTTAACTAACTCTGCTGTATAACGACGCGTAATTCTTTCTAATTCTGCTGCACTGTGATTTCTGGGGCTGATTTTAATACCGCCCTTAGCACCACCAAATGGCACATTCACAATAGCACATTTATAAGTCATTAGTGAAGCAAGCGCCATCACTTCATCCTGGTTTACAGCCATGCTAAAACGTATACCCCCTTTACAAGGTGTTTTGTGCTGTGAGTGTTGAATTCTGTAGGCTTCGATTACTTCGATCCTGCCATCGTCCATAGTTACCGGGAAACGCATACTGTAAATACTATTACAAGCTTTAATTTGTTCTAGCAAACCTGGTTCCCAGTTGGTGAACTTGGCTGCTTTATCAAAGCTCCTTTCAACACTTTGAAAGAAACTGTAAGGTTTTTGACTTGACATGAGCAATGTTTTAGTTCGTTATTTTTTGACCTTTTATAAAACAACAAGTGCTTCTGAGCAGGAAGCACTTGCGATTATTTTTTTTCGAGTTTGCTGATTTTTCTATCGAGACTGTACACGTACAATAGCAGTCCTATTACTATAAATACTACGATAGTCATTACCAAAAAGATTCTTCCATTACTACGCATTAAATCGTTGCTATTGGCATCTGTGGCCGCTACCTGTGCATTTGCAACCACCTGAAAACAGGCTAATACAAAAAACAGGAACCCTTTTTTTAAATTATTCATTGTTTAATTGCTTTTCTTTTAAAATTTGATACCTAACACTTAAAGTTGAAATCCAAACTCCAAGTAATGTCCATCCAATTACAGCTGGATAAAAAACGGTACGCATATGCATATCCATGTCTTTTCCATTAATGCCTGGATTTCCTTCACTCCCCTGCCCGCCGGGATGTAATGACTCAGTTAATCGGGGCAGAATCCAAAGTGTAGGAAATAACATAAAGAATGCGAAAATATTGTAGACAGCCCCAATCCGCATCTTCTTTTCTTCATCGTGCATACTTCCTCTTAAAACGAAATAAGCCAGGTAAATTAAAATGGCAATTGCAGCTCCATTTTGTTTAGGATCGCCACTCCAGGGACTTCCCCACTGGTAGTTAGCCCAGATAGCACCAGTAAAAATTCCTAATAATGAAAAAATAGTGCCAGTTGCGGCAAAGGCATTGGAATAGAAATCGTAAACCGGATTAGGAGTTCGTAAATATTTGACTGCATAATAAACAGAAACAAATAATAAAACCATCATCCCAAACCACATGGGAACATGGAAGAAGAAATTTCGGACAGACTCCTGCATCCGATCGTCCATTTTAGGGATTTTTACATAAAACCCATAGGTGCAGGTATAAATTAAAAGAACGATTGCCAATGCTTTCCACCAAAATTGTCGAATCATATATATATTTTTTCTGTCCCTTTCCTTAAACTAACAAATGTAAGCGCAAATTTAGGTGAAAGGCTGTCAATAAATAGCATCAACGTGTAAAAAATACCTGTTGATCTTGTTAAAAAAAGGTTTAAACGGGATTAAACCTTACCTTTGCCAACTTCCAAAATTCATGCCGTAACATGAAGTTAGTGCATCCCACCCGGTGGGATAACGACTGAATGTGGCTATCATTTAAAAATAGAATAGACACATGAAATTATCACAGTTCAAGTTTGACCTTCCGTTAAACCTTATTGCCCAGAACCCTACCAAAAAAAGAGAAGACAGCCGAATGATGGTTGTAGATCGTAAAACAGGGCATATGGAGAACAAACATTTCCGCGACATCTTAGAGTATTATGATGACAAAGATGTGTTTGTGGTTAATAACACCAAAGTTTTTCCGGCAAGAATGTATGGCCGTAAAGAAAAAACAGGTGCTAAGATTGAAGTTTTTTTATTGCGCGAATTAAATAAGCCCAACCGTTTATGGGATGTAATCGTTGATCCCGCAAGAAAGATTCGTGTAGGAAACAAATTATATTTCGGAGACAATGAAGAGCTTGTTGCAGAAGTAATTGATAACACTACCAGCCGTGGCCGTACCATTCGTTTTTTATGGGATGATGATGATGAGAGCTTCAAAAAAATGTTAGAATTTTTAGGAGAAACACCATTGCCTAAATACATCAAGCGCAAGCCAGATGAAGAAGATAAAGAACGCTACCAAACAGTTTATGCAAAGCACGAAGGTGCAGTTGCCGCTCCTACTGCAGGTTTGCACTTTTCGAAAGAACTGATCAAGCGTTGCGAAATTATTGGTATTCGTTTTGCAGAAGTTACTTTGCATACGGGTCTGGGTACATTCCGTCCAATTGAGGTTGAAGATCTTAGCAAACACAAAATGGATGCTGAATATTATCAGATCAATGAGGAAGCTTGCAATATTGTAAACAAGGCAAAACAAAACGGAAAAAGAATCTGTTCAATTGGCACTACAACTATGCGTGCTATGGAAAGTAGCTTTACCGCTCAGAAAATGTTGAAGCCTAGTGAAGGATGGACCAATCACTTTATTCACCCACCTTATAATTTTAATGTGGCTGATAGTTTGGTTACTAACTTCCATCTTCCAAAAACAAGTTTATTAATTATGACTTGTGCTTTTGCTGGATATGATTTAGCTATTGAAGCTTATAAGAAAGCGATTAAAGATAAATATCGATTCTTCAGTTATGGAGATGCGTTGTTGATTATATAATTCAAAAGTAAAAAGTAAAAATTCAAAAGTAAAAAGGCAGTCTAAGTTTAGGCTGCCTTTTTTTATATTTCAAATATTTTGAATTTTTACTTTTGAATTATTCTATAATCCAAACAAACCGCTATTCAATAATTGTAAAGTTTTAGTTCTGTATTCTTTTGGAACTAATAAAGAGATATTATGGGGGCTTCCTCCGTAACTCACCATTGTTACTGGAATCTCACGAATGGCATCAAATAACTTCATCAATACATCATCGGTCTTTGCAATTTCGTTGCCTACGATAGAAACGATGGATTGATCTTTTTCAACTTCTACTGTACCAAATGGTTCCAGTTCCTTTATAATTTCAGCAAGTGAAATGTCTGAATCAATGGTTACAGATACTGCAACTTCAGAAGTAGTAATCATATCGATAGACGTGCGATATTTTTCAAACACTTCAAAAATTTTACGCAAGAAACCATAAGCCAATAACATCCGGCTACTTTTTATTTTAATCGCGATGATTCCGTCTTTTGCAGCCACAGCTTTAACCCCAACGCTTCCTGCCTCTTTGGTAATCACAGTACCTGCAGCTTCTGGTTGCATGGTATTCAACAATTTAACAGGTACGTTTTCTTGTTGTGCGGGCCAGATACATGTTGGATGTAAAATTTTTGCTCCGAAATATGCCAACTCTGCAGCTTCGTCAAAACTTAATTGTTCAATGGCAACAGTTTTACTAACGATACGAGGATCGTTATTGTGCATACCATCAATGTCGGTCCATATTTCACAAACACTTGCATTGATTGCAGCAGCTACTAATGATGCAGTGTAATCACTTCCTCCCCGTTTTAAATTATCCACTTCACCACGAACATTGCGGCAAATATATCCTTGCGTAATAAAAATTTTCTTATCCCTATGTTCTGCAAGTATTGCTGTAAGCTTTGTTCGTATCAACGGAAAATTGGGTTCTTCATTTGCATCAATCACCATAAATTCCAAAGCCGGCAATAACAAATGATCGATTCCCTGCTCTTCTAAATAAACACAAAATAATTTAGTGCTCATCAATTCTCCTTGGGCAAGAATATCTTTGTTCAATGCTTCACTAAATGAAATTCTAAGAATAATATTTAGAAATTCGAAATGCTCTGATACAATACTATTTGCCTTAGCACGATTTGCTTCCTGCTTTACCAGATCCAATACAAATTGGCGGTAATGTGCTTCCAATGTATCAATCTTAAGTTTTGCGGCTTCGCGATTGCTTTCTGCTAAACTATTACTGATTTCAACCAAAGCGTTAGTGGTTCCACTCAATGCACTTAAAACAACAATCTTCGATTCTGCATCTTTGGTGATCAACTGAGATACCTGCTGCATTCGTTCTGGCTTACCTACACTTGTTCCGCCAAACTTCATTATTTTCATTTCACTACAATTTTTTTGGTTGAATTCGGCAACTTTTTTAGTGGTGCTTTTAAATTGAGTTGCAAATATAACAGGATACAGTCAAAAATATGAACGGAATTGGCAACTCAGAATAGTTGATAAATTTATTATATATTTGATTTGAAATAGAAATTCTCAATTTTTGTTATAGATATTTTTTATGAAATTCATTTGGTTAGTGATAATAATATGCAGTTTAGGGTTTCGTTTAAATGCGCAACAACAAATTAGAATATATACAGAGCCTGATACCTTTAAAAAAGGTCTTCGATTAATGGCTGAGAAAACCCAACCTGGAACCTATACCTGCACTGTTACTTTTACTAATATAGTTGGTTATAGGTGTGCCGAAGGTTCAGATAATTTTACAACATCTGTGAGTATGATGGGTAATCAACAAATAGGAACTATTACACAAATGGAGAATGCAACCAATTTCATGCTTAGTTATGGTTATACCGTTTATCAGGGTAAAAGTATTTCGAAAGTAGATTCGTTGTATCCCTATTTATTACCAAAAACTGTGGGTAGCAGTATAAAAACTTCTGGCACTTATTTTATTGGCGATCTTTTTGGGAAAAGTAATAATGAATTTTACTCCATGGGATTTCAATATGTTTTAGGAGATACTATATGTGCAAGTAGAGCCGGCATTGTATGTGAAGCAACAGATCATGCAGAAGCCAGAAAAGAAAATGAAGTGTTTAGTACCAAAACAAGAAATAATATTTATTTGGAACATGCTGATGGAACCATTGCACGATATAATATTTTAAACGCTATAAAATTACTGGTACAAATTGGCGACAAAGTAATTCCTGGGCAGCCTTTAGCAATTTTTGATAAAAAGGAAAAAGACTACACAATGTTATATGATGTATTTTATCTCAACTTAAAAAGTAAAACTACATCTGAAACAAAATATTTTACAGTAAAACCAAGATTTGTATTCTCCGCTAACAATATTGATTTAGCAACAGCATATTCTGTTTATACAGATATTATACATCCTTCAGAATTAATAACAAAAGAATTGAGTAATCGAGAAATTAAAAAATTAGGATTAAAACACTAACTATTTCCCAAAAGGTTTTTGATTGCTACATTCAGCATTGGGACCTTGATCTACATGTAAATAGTTGCAGAAATATTGGTAAAAGGCATATCTGTATTTGGTACGGTCTGAATGGTTCTCACCACATTCTAAGCCTCCATTAATTACATTCACCACAGCACCGAAACCTGGCAAACGCCCGCCTGCAAGATCTTTGGGTGAAGGTTCCCATTTGCCGGTGATGATATCATGACAGGAAGGTTTCGGATATTGATCGTGTACCCAAAACCAGATGGCACTGGCGAAGCAAAGTACGGAGTCTTTTAAAAGCAGATCTGGATTGTCTAATAAAATTTGTTTGTTGCCATAATAAGCTTCACTAAACTGTCCATAATTATAATTCCAACTTAATTGCAATGGGCCTCTTCCATGATATGATTTTCCTTCCACAGGTATCCATTTCTTTCTGCTTGTATCTGCATAATTAAATTGACTATTCGGGAATCCTTTTTCTTGTACAAAATAAAGTCCCCATTTTTCCATCCCACCTGGAGCATCATCCCAGCCACCATTTGTTTCGTGCGACATATTTGCAAGAAAAGCAGCTAACTCTCTTCTCTGTAAAGTATCGCCCCCTTCACTCAAAAAAACAGGGAATAGTTTTGCCGCCTCCACAAATGCATCAAAACTGTAAAATTCTCTTTTTGGTAATCCGTTAAAACTGTTATCTGAAAGTTTTGAAAGATGAAATCTATTGGGAAATAAACGATTCCAATTTTTTGCATCTAAATATTTGGTGAGATTGGTTTCTTTATTTGATTTATCAGGAAGGATGGTATCATTGTTTTTAATTTTCATGGAAACACATCCGTAAAAAATTAATAGCAAAAATAAAAAACAAAAAAAGCAGATCTCTTTTTTCATGTGCTGATGTGCTATAATTTTATTTTAAACTTCTCTGCAATATCATGTAAATCTTTTTCTACTTGCCCCACTAAAGGTATCCCATCTTTAATACGAATGGCTTCCATTTCTCTTTCGGGATCACCGGGAATCAATACTCGTTCATTGCCTGCTGAAGGTGTTGCGTTTCTAAAACGTTCAATCCAATTGTCCATATGTGATTTAAATTCTTCTGCAGGTCGAAATGCATCAATTCGCATGGCTCCAAAAAAATGACCAAGGCCTTGTCCTGGTTGATTTTCAGGCATGGGAACATAAGCAGGAAATGGCGGAGCCCAGGGTCCATAAGAAGCTCCACTTAACACTGCAGAAAATATATCAACAATACTACCCAATGCATATCCTTTATGGCTACCGTGTTCACGATCGCTGCCTAAAGGAAGTAATGCGCCATGTTTTCTTAATATATTAGCATCGATAGATGGATTACCCTCTTGATCTTGTGCCCATCCCAACGGCATATCTTCATTTTTTCTTTGAAGAATTTCTAATTTTCCATTGGCAGCTGTGGTTGTAGCGAAGTCGGCTACAAATGCAGGTTGTTCATTTGCAGGTATAGCTACAGCAATTGGATTGGTGCCAAGCATTCTTTCATTCGAGAATGTGGGTGCTACTAATGCAGATGCATTTGTCATGGCCATTCCTATCATTTCTTCCTTCAGTGCCATCATGGCGTGTATGCCTGCAATACCAAAATGATTAGAATTCTTAACACTCACCCACCCTGTTCCTACATTTTTTGCTTTATCAATAGCCACTTGCATCGCAAATGGTGCAACCACTAATCCTAAACCTGCATCCCCATCAACAACTGCTGTAGACTGTGTTTCGTATACTACTCGAATATTTGGTTTTGTATTGATGCGGCCTGCTTCCCATAATCTTAAGTAACCACTTAATCTTGCTACACCATGACTATCAATACCACGAAGATCTGCAGAAATTAAAACAGTAGCAGCTGTTGTAGCATCTTGCAAGGAACAACCCATTTTAAGAAATACTGCATGTGTAAACTGATAAAGCTGGTCGTAAGAAAATGTATTCACGTAAGCACATTAAAATGGGATGAATAAAATTTTCATGCAAAATAAACACTTTAGAACTATTAAAATAAAATGTCTAATTCAAAAAAAAGGCATCCAAAAAGGATGCCTCGGTTTTTCATGGATTAATCTATTATAATCTTAATCCAACACCCAGCTGGATTTGCTGACTGGTCCATTTATCTTTTTGATCGATCTGATTGATATTTTTCATACCAATATTGTATCTACCATAGAGTCGTAAAGTTTTTAAGTTAACCTGTATTCCCGCAACAGCAGAAAAGTCGCCATCGGAAAATGCTTTTTGTCCATTCTGTAAAAGGTTCTGATTCTTATTCATCAATATTCCAAATTGTGGTCCGGCAACAATAGAGAACATGCTTCCCAAATTATAGCGTAATAATAATGGAATAGATAAATAATTCAGAACCACTTCCTGGTTTAAAGTATTTGGATTTGTTAATGTAGGGTATAAAGTTGCAAATTCGGCAGATACTTGGGTATTAGATTGATTCCATAATACTTCTGGTTGAATCCCAAATTTTTTCGTAAAATCAATTTCAGCGAATCCACCTAAATGGTAACCGTAATTAAAGCCGTTATTAAAGGATACTCCTTGTATTTGATTTAAATTCAAACCCCCTTTAATTCCCAATCTAAATCCACCTTGTGCGTTTACTGCAATTAATATCGCAAAGAATGCGAACGATGTTAACAATATTTTTTTCATAGTATCTAGTTTCCATTACAACTACTAATGCCGTGCCAACAATTTAAAATGAAATGTAAAAGTGTGAAAGTTGCAATAGAATATTATACAAATTCAATCACAGTAATTTCTGGCATTATTCCTACTCTTCCTGGGTATCCAATAAAACCATAGCCACGATTCACATACAATTTCTGTTTTCCATCTTCATATAAACCCGCCCATTGATGGTACATCCACTGAACAGGGCTCCATTTAAAGTAAGGATTCTCCAATCCAAATTGCATACCGTGTGTGTGGCCAGCTAACATTAAATCAATATCAGCGTATTTGGTTTTTACTTCTGCGTCCCAATGACTAGGATCGTGGCTCATTAAAATTTTGAAAGGAATATTTTCAGTTCCAGGATAAGCTTCAGCCATCTTTCCGTATTTAGGAAAGCGCCCTTTAGCACCCCAGTTTTCAATACCCAACAATGCTATTTGTTCATCAGCCCGATTGAATACAACATGTTCGTTCATCAATAATTTCCATCCCAGATCCTGATGTACTTTTTTTAGATCTGCTAAATTTTGTTTTTTCTCTTCCTGTGTAGGCCATGCAACATAATCACCATAATCGTGATTACCTAATGTGCTAAATACACCCATGGGTGCTTTAAGCCTGCCGAAAACATCCATATAATCATACATCTCTGTTGCCCGATCATTCACAAGATCACCTGTGAACAAAATCAAGTCAGCATTTTCTTTCAGGATCATATCCACGCCATGATTCACCGCTGCTTTATTTTGAAAGCTCCCACTATGTATATCACTAATATGCACCAGTTTCATTCCTTTAAAAGCAGCTGGTAAATTTTGATACGCCAGCTTTACCCTTTTCACCTGATAGTTATACTTATTAGAAAACCCATATAATAATGTTCCAAACAAACTTCCGCCAATTCCTAAACCAAGCCAACTTAAAAACATAGATCTGGGAATTGCATTGCCCTCACCCATGAATTGT
The DNA here is from genome assembly GCA_037139075.1 of Bacteroidota bacterium. Lineage (GTDB taxonomy): Bacteria > Bacteroidota > Bacteroidia > Chitinophagales > Chitinophagaceae > Sediminibacterium. The sequence continues at coordinate 7,967 of JBAXHC010000046.1, read as the reverse complement.
GCACCAGTACTGGGTAATACTTTACTCAACATAAAAACAGATCCTCTTCTTAGATCATCGGTTAAAAAGAAAATCGAAGCGATCAATTTTGCAAAGAATAATCCTAATAAAATGGCAAAAATATAATTGCGGAAAATTTTAGAAGTCTGAAGTGCTTGAATATAAGGGAACGACATGAGTAACAAAAGGGTAACTCCCGACACCACCCAATATCCAATAGGTATCAATAGTCTTGCTTTATCAGTCGAATTTTGAGTAACCGTTTTTAAAGCTTGATAGACATAAAAGTCTAATAATAACATCACTACAGCAATGATCCACCACATACCTGAATTTTTCATAATACTTCTATTCGTTTAAAGGGTAGACGATTGAAAATGGGTTTTATTGTATAAAATTTGCTTCTTTTTATATTAAACAAAATTTATATTTTTAGGACTTAACAATCATTTCCCCCGCGAAACTAACAACTAACTGATATTATTGTTTTTAAATCTATGCTAAAGTGTATTTTTGGCTTATTATTGCCGCTTATTGGTGTACAATAGAAAATAAGAGGAATTCGAATTAATCATACGATCTGCAATAGCGGATAAACGGAATAACTATGGCGAGAATTATTGGCGTTGCCAATCAGAAAGGCGGAGTAGGCAAAACAACTACAGCTATTAATGTAGCTGCTAGCCTGGCGGTTTTGGAATATAGAACATTGCTGGTGGATGCAGATCCACAGGCGAATAGCACTACTGGTGTAGGTTTTGATTTGCATAATATTACAAGTAGCTTATATGATTGCATGGTGAATAATACACTTGCAACTGATGTAATTTTAAAAACTGATGTTCCTAATCTTGATCTTCTTCCTTCACATATTGATCTGGTTGGCGCTGAGATTGAAATGATCAATTATCCGAATCGTGAAAATGTAATGAAGTCTATCTTAGATGTCTTAAGGGATAAATATGATTTTATCATTATCGACTGTTCTCCATCACTCGGTTTGATTACCGTTAATTCTTTAGTTGCATCAGATAGTGTGATTGTTCCGGTTCAGTGCGAATTTTTTGCTTTAGAGGGATTAGGAAAATTATTGAACACTATTAAAATTGTGCAAAACAGGTTAAACCCTGAATTGAAAATAGAAGGAATTTTAATGACCATGTATGACGGACGTTTACGTCTTTGCAATCAGGTGGTTAGTGAAGTGAGAAGGCATTTTGATGATATGGTTTTCTCTACAATCATACATAGAAATACAAGATTAAGTGAAGCACCGAGCGTGGGTAAACCTGTTATTTTATATGACGCAGAGAGTAAAGGAACTGTGAACTATTTAAATCTTGCAAAAGAGGTTTTACAAAATAATGGACTCACTAAAATGAGTAATGAAGAAAGAATCTTAGAATAGTTTCTACACCAGAACTATTGCTACAAATTAGAATTGAAACATGAGTACACCGAAACAAAATAAAGATTTAATAGGCAAGGGACTACGTTCGCTTTTGCAAAATATTGATGCGGATTTAAAAAATACAGAAGGTGGTCTTAAACCCAAAGTAGTGGAGGAAGTAACGAGCACCAATCGTTTGGCAATTACTGAAATTCTTATTAATCCAAAACAGCCAAGAAGAGATTTTGATGAAACTTCTTTGAATGAGTTGGCGGCCTCTATTAAGCTGCATGATATTATTCAGCCGTTAACAGTCTCAAAACTTGCAAATGGAAAATTTCAACTGATTGCAGGTGAAAGAAGATTTAGGGCTTCCAAAATTGCAGGTTTAAAAGATGTACCTGTATATATCCGTCAGGCGAATGACAAACAGTTACTTGAATTAGCTTTATTAGAAAATTTACAGAGAGAGAATCTAAACGCAATGGAAGTAGCGTTGAGCTATAAACGCATGATGGAAGAATTGGACTATACGCAAGAGCAAGTAGCAGAGCGCATGGGCAAAGAAAGAAGCACCGTAACCAATTATATTCGTTTATTAAAATTGCCACCAGATATTCAGCTTGCAGTTCGTAATGGCAGTTTGAGCATGGGGCATGCAAGAGCGTTGGTTAATATTGATACCATTGATAAACAACTTTTTGTTTTCAAAGAGATTCAAAGCAAGGGATTAAACGTTCGCCAAACTGAAGAGTTGGTTCGCAAAATGTATAAAGCAGATAAAGTGGGAGCTGTTAAACCTTCACTAAAGTCTGACCTACCCCCTACCTATAAAAAAATAGAAGATAATTTAGCCTCACATTTTGGTACTAAAGTAAAAATGGCTCATAATAAAAAAGGCTATGGTAGCATCAGTATAGAATATTATTCTTTGGAAGAACTGAATAAAATTCTGGAAGCTATGAATGTTACAGTCAGTTAATTGTACATGAAATTTGTTCGCGTCATCTTGATAATTCTTTTGGTTACAGTTGCGCTGGGTAAATCCTCGGCTCAGATCGACACGAGCATCACTCCCACCCATTCTGTGAAGTCTGTGTCAAAGGATACCTTAAAAAAATCAGCTACAGATAGTTTGGTTAAAAAACACGATCCAAGAAAAGCTACCAGAAGATCAGCCATTATTCCAGGATGGGGTCAAGGGTATAACAGAGAGTATTGGAAAATCCCATTAGTTTATGGGGCTTTGGCTATACCAGCTGGCTTATTTGTATATAATAATGATTGGTATAAAAAAACGAAATACGCTTACGAAGCCAAGTACAATGCAGAGTTTCATAATGACACCACTGGATTAGCTGGTATCGACCCACAATTGAAAGGACTAAGTGCCGCCTCTTTGCAAAGTTATCGAAATACCTTTAGGCGAGATCGTGACTATTCTATTCTTTTCTTTTTGCTGGCTTGGGGATTGAATGTGGTAGATGCCACTGTATTTGGGCATTTAAAGGACTTTGACGTTTCCAATGATTTATCAATGAATGTGAAACCTATTTTCAATCCAACTACCAGAACACCTGGACTTACATTTACATTTAGTGCGAAGAGACCTGAACATAAGCTCTATGAAGTACGCTAATCTGTTTCAATTTCTATTAGTTTTACAATCAATCATAAAATCATAAGTATGAATATCGCTTTGATCGGATACGGTAAAATGGGGAAAGCCATCGAAACCATCGCTTTAGAAAAAGGGCATCAAATCGTTTTAAAAATTGACATTAATAATGCGGCAGATTTTAATAAAGAAAATATTTCAAAAGCAGATGTAGCCATAGAGTTTACTGGACCACATAGTGCATTTGATAATGTGATGAAGTGTTTGGAATTAGGTATCCCAGTTGTTTGTGGTTCTACGGGATGGCTCGATAAATGGGATGAAGCGAAAAGCTATTGCGATAAACAACAAGGCAGTTTATTGTATGCCAGCAATTATAGTATTGGTGTAAATCTGTTTTTTGAAATCAATAAGTATGTGGCGCAATTGATGAGCAATCACCCCGACTATGATGTGATCATGGAAGAGATTCATCATACACAAAAAAAAGATGCCCCAAGTGGAACTGCTATTACTTTGGCAGAACAGGTCTTGAGTTTTATCAAACAAAAAAAACAATGGGTAAATGAGCCTGCTAAAAATGCTACGGATCTTGAAATTGTTTCAAAAAGAATTGACCCAGCACCTGGCACACATACTATAAAATATACTTCGAGTGTAGACGATATTGAAATCATTCATACAGCTCATAATCGTATTGGATTTGCAGGAGGTGCAGTTCTTGCAGCTGCATTTCTTCAGCATAAAAAAGGAATCTATAGTATGAAAGATGTACTAGGACTTTAAAATATTAAAGCCTCAGAGTTTTCTGAGGCTTTAATATTTTTGACTTTTTTAATTTTGATTTTTGAATTTCAATTATAGTTTAAAAGAGAATCCCAATTTCACATTAAACGAGTTTGATGATACGGGCAAGGGTTGTTCCCAATGTGTTTGGGTAACCTGTAATTCTAAGCCAATAAGGCGTATCCCTGCTCCATATTCATAAATAAAATTGCTAGCAGTAGCGCTATTATTTGAGTAGCTCTGAATGGCAGTACCCATATTTCCCAATAAAAAGAGGTGTCCAAGAAATATATATTGTCTAATACCCGCTTTGATAGAAGTAACTTTTAAATTTCCTGCAGTATTTAAAACATAATTACTATATGCTTCATAGCCTGCAGTACCCATGATCATAGTAGAGCCCAATCCTATTCCAGCACCAGCTTCCACGCCCAATCCATTTTTATAACCATCCTTAAAAGCAGTATTTGTTGGTATTGAATAAACACCCATTCCTACTAATTGTAGATGAGGCAATTTGAATTGTGCGGATGAATTCGTTGCTGAAAAAAGAATTACTATGCAAACAAGCAAATATTTTGATAATTTGTACATAATTTTAGTTTTAGTAAAGAAAGTAAAATTCTTTTAATAAGTCAAAACAAAGTCCTACCCAGGTAAATTGTATGTTATCTAAGAAAACACAATACGCATTCAAGGCTTTAACTTATTTAGCAGAACAACAAAAAGATGTACCTGTTTTGATTGCTGAAATATCGAAGAAGAAAAAAATACCGCTTAAATTTTTAGAAAATATACTTTTAGAATTACGCAAAGCAGGCATGCTGGAAAGTAAAAAAGGAAAAGGTGGAGGCTATTTTCTAAAAACTGATCCTGATAAAATTCCGCTTTCAAAAGTAATGCGATTAATAGAAGGCCCCATCGCACTTTTGCCTTGTGTAAGTTTGAATTTCTACAAAAAGTGTAAAGACTGCGACGAAAAAAAATGCGGACTTAACCATGTGATGATCGAAGTCCGCGATAATATGCTTCAAATATTGGAGAATAAAACTGTAGCAGATTTAGTTTAGTTGAATTGTGTCATTATATTTTATTCAGCTTTCATCAAATTTTCTAACATATCAGTTGTCATTCTGTCTAAGTCGTAAGCAGGCTTCCATCCCCAATCTTTTGCAGCAACAGAATCGTCGATACTTTCTGGCCAGCTATTGGCAATTTTTTGGCGATAATCCGGAACACAGGTAAGCGTAAATTCTGGTATATGCTTTTGAATAGATGCCGCTATTTCTTTCGGAGAAAAACTCATTCCAGAAATATTATAAGATGTTCGAACCGTAATGTTTTCAACTGGCGCATGCATTAATTCCATCGTAGCACGGATTGCATCCTGCATATACATCATAGGTAAATAAGTATCTTCCTGTAAAAAACATTGGTATTTTTTTTCAGCCAATGCTTCACTGTAAATTTCAACTGCATAATCGGTGGTTCCTCCACCCGGAGCTGATTTATAACTGATTAATCCTGGATATCGAATACTTCTTACATCAACGCCATAACGTTGATGATAATAATTGCACCAAAACTCTCCTGCATATTTACTAATACCATACACCGTAATGGGTTCAATGATGGTTTGCTGTGGACAAAGTTGTCTGGGTGATGTAGGACCAAATACGGCAATACTACTTGGCCAATATACTTTTTGCAATTTTTCTTCGCGGGCAATATCAAGTACGTTTAATAATCCCTGCATATTTAAATGCCAGGCCAGGTTGGGATTTTTTTCTCCTGTAGCAGAGAGAATTGCTGCTAATAAATAAATTTGTGTAATGTTCTGACGGATCACTTGTACATGTAACATTTCTTTATTCATCACATCCATGCTTACATATGGACCAGTTCCTTTTAAAAGATCGTTTTCTTCGCGAAGGTCAGACGCAACTACATTAGCTGCTCCATATATTTTACGAAGTGCTAGGGTTAGTTCAACACCAATTTGACCAGAAGCACCAATCACTAATATTTTTTCTTTTGCCATGTTATCATTTAAAGGGGCTCAAAAATAGACAGTTTTCGGAAACTAACATCGGTTATCTTTTCCTTTTCGAAACAACTACTGTTCGATTTCACTAATTTTACTTTTCAAACCATGAATCTATGATGCCAGATTTTCTAAAAAGCCTTTTTCAAACTCAACATTACAATCCAGATAACTTTTTTCTAATTGCGGGTCCCTGTGTTGTTGAAAGCGAAGAAATGGTGATGGAAATTGCTGATAAGGTTTCTAATATCTGCAAAAGATTGGAGATCCCTTATGTTTTTAAAGCATCTTATAGAAAAGCCAATAGAACAAGTGCTAACTCTTTTACCGGCATTGGAGATGACAATGGATTATCGCTGATAAAAAAAGTGGGGATGACATATGGTTTACCCACCACTTCTGATATTCATGCGCATGAAGAAGCAGCGATGGCCGCAGATTTTATAGATATTTTACAGATTCCTGCTTTCTTATGCAGACAAACAGATTTATTGATTGCAGCAGCTGAGACAGGAAAAATTGTAAATGTAAAAAAAGGACAATTCCTCAGTGGACCATCCATGAAATTTGCTGTTGATAAAATAAGAAAGGCCGGAAACCAACAAGTAATGCTCACTGAAAGAGGGAATACTTTTGGATATACTGATCTGGTGGTGGATTATAGAAATATTCCCTGGATGCAGGAACACGATACACCAGTGATCATGGACTGTACACATGCATTGCAACAACCCAATCAAACTTCAGGAATAACAGGCGGAAATCCTCAACTCATCGGTACCATTGCGAAAGCTGCAATAGCTACTGGAGCAGATGGACTATTTATAGAAACACACCCCAATCCAGCAGTTGCCAAAAGTGATGGGGCAAATATGCTACGACTAGATTTATTAGAGCCCTTATTAGAGCAATTAGTAAAACTTCGCAAAGCAGTAATTTAAATTACTACCAGTTTTTAATGGGGTTTCTTTTTCCAGCCATGATATAATTCTTGATGTTTATCCAAAACGCCAATATCATGTAGATCAGGATGGGCGAGCCCAGGGTTAGAAATGAGATATAAATAAACCACATTCTAATTTTGGCACTAGCGATGCCAAATTTCTCTCCAATTGCAGAACAAACCCCAAACGCTTGCATTTCTATGTTTTCACGAATTTTTTGCATGATGACCGTTTTTTTAAGTAGGGGGATGATATTATTGTAAAATTAGACAATTGAAATGAATAATTGTTCAAAACAGTTTTTCTCCAGAGACTGTTTTAACGTAAATTCGCGCATTGAAACCTACTTAAACATTAAAATTTAACTTCTCAAAACATAAATTTTTCAGACTATGGCTTTTGATATCGAAATGATCAAAAAACTGTACGCAGAAATGCCAGCAAAAGTAAATGCAGCACGTACAGCATTGGGCAGACCGCTAACCCTTTCAGAAAAAATATTGTTTGCACACTTGCACGCAGATCAGCCATTGAGTGGTTTTGAGCGTGGTAAGCATTATGTTGACTTTGCTCCAGATCGCGTTGCGATGCAGGATGCAACAGCACAAATGGCTTTATTACAATTTATGCAGGCAGGACGCCCTAAAGTTGCAGTTCCTTCTACCGTACATTGTGATCACCTAATTACAGCTAAAGTAGAAGCTAAACAAGATTTACAGGTTGCTACAGCAGAAAGCAAAGAGGTATATGATTTCCTGGCTTCAGTCTCTAATAAATACGGAATTGGTTTTTGGAAACCAGGCGCTGGAATTATTCATCAGGTAGTTTTAGAAAATTATGCTTTTCCAGGAGGCATGATGATTGGAACTGATTCTCATACAGTAAATGCTGGAGGATTGGGAATGATTGCGATTGGTGTGGGTGGTGCTGATGCTTGTGATGTAATGGCAGGTTTGCCTTGGGAATTAAAATGGCCAAAACTGATTGGTATTAAATTAACAGGTAAGTTGAGCGGATGGACTGCTCCAAAAGATGTGATCTTAAAAGTGGCAGGTATTCTTACTGTAAAAGGTGGAACAGGTGCAATTGTTGAATATTTTGGAGAAGGTGCTACCAATATGAGTTGCACCGGTAAAGGAACCATTTGTAATATGGGTGCAGAAATTGGTGCTACCACTTCAACTT
>JBAXHC010000045.1:0-24523 GCA_037139075.1 Bacteroidota bacterium | reverse complement strand
AGAATCGGTAACATTCTGGTAACAATTACTTAATGATTTGGTTATACGCATTGGGTTATTTTGTATACAATTAAACTCTCTCAACATGAAAAACGTAAAATTCTTTTTTCTTGAGTTATCTGTAAGAATCTTATTGCCATTCCTGAGCTCATTTTATCCTGCTCTTAAATTTCATAAAATCCATTAATGGATAAGGCACCGAAGCGAAAAATAGATATTCTTGTTCTTTCCGATATTCACTTGGGAACGTATGGTTGTCACGCCAAAGAACTTCTACACTATTTAAAATCTGTAAAGCCAAAAATAGTAATATTAAACGGCGACATTATTGATATCTGGCAGTTCAGCAAAAGGTACTGGCCTAAGAGTCATATGAAAGTAGTGAAGCATTTAATGGGATGGATGAGTAAGGGGATGAAGATCTATTATATCCCAGGCAATCACGATGAAATGTTACGAAAATTTGCAGGTTGGAAACTGGGGAGTCTTAAAATTGTAAATAAAGTTGTTCTGGAATTGGAGAATGAAGAGAAAGCATGGTTTTTCCATGGCGATGTGTTTGATGTTACTATGCAGCACAGCAAATGGTTGGCAAAATTGGGAGCCATTGGTTACGATACATTAATTCTCATTAATAGTTTTGTAAATTTCATCTCAGAAAAGGTATTTAATAAGGGTAAGCTTTCTTTATCAAAAAAGATCAAGAATAGCGTTAAGACAGCTGTTAAGTTCATAAATAGTTTTGAAAATACAGCTGCAGATATTGGTATTAGCAATCAATATCAGTATGTAGTTTGTGGACATATTCATCACCCTGAAATGCGTGAAATAAAGAATGAAGAAGGTTCAATCATGTATCTGAATAGTGGTGATTGGATAGAAAATCTAACTTCTCTAGAATATAATAATGGCGAATGGAAGATCTACCGATTTGATCCTTCAGAAATGGTAGATTTAAATGTTAAAGAAGAGGATGATTTAAATGACCATCAGATCTTCGATAACCTTTTGGAAGAATTTAATTTAATGAAGCAGCCATGAAAATCTTATATGCGATTCAAGGAACTGGAAATGGACATTTAAGTAGAGCAAGAGATATTATTCCAATTTTACAAAAGAAAGGCGACCTCGATATTTTAGTAAGTGGTATTCAGGCTGATGTTGAATTGCCATACCCCATTAAATATAGGTTTAAGGGGTTGAGTTTTATTTTCGGCAAAAAAGGGGGCATTGATTTGTTAGAAACATATCAGAAAGCCAACTTAAAGCAGTTATTTAAAGAAATCAATAGTTTACCTGTTGAAGACTATGATTTAGTTATCAGCGATTTTGAACCGGTTAGTTCATGGGCATGCAAGAAAAAACACAAGCCTTGTATTGGATTGAGCCACCAGTCGGCCGTAATCAATAATAAATCCCCAAAACCAAAGAATAACGATTTAGTGGGTTCTGCAGTTTTACGCAACTATGCACCTGTAACTGCATCATATGGTTTTCATTTTGAGCAATACGACGAACAAATTTACACACCTGTAATTCGACAACAGATTCGCGACGCTAAGCCACAAATTCAGCCCCATTATACTGTTTATTTACCTGCCTATAGCGATGAAAAAATCATCAAAATTCTGAGTGTATGTAATAAAATAGAATGGGAAGTATTTAGTAAGCATAGTAAAAAAACTTATCGAATTAAAAATATACTTATTAAACCCATTAATAACGAAGCATTCATAGAAAGCTTTATCAATTGTACCGGAATCCTTTCTGGGGCAGGCTTTGAAACACCTGCTGAAGCACTGTATCTTAAAAAGAAATTGCTAGTAATTCCTATGAAGGGGCAATATGAGCAGCAGTGTAATGCAGCCGCGCTAAAAAAAATGGGGATTCCAGTTATTAAAAGCTTGAAGAGCAAACATATTGCTACTATTCAAAGCTGGCTGGATAACGAACAGAAAATCATTGTTAATTATCCGGATACTACCGAAAAAATTATCAATAATATTATTAAACTGCATGCTTCCAATTCTACCACTAAGCATGTTCAGTTAGGTGACGGTATCCCAACCTTTAAAAAATTGAAAGCCAAAACATTTGGTAAAATTCTCAATCAACTTGCTGATTAAGCTATGCACTTTTCAAAAGAAGATTTTGGTGAAGATTTTAAATGGGGTGTTTCTACTGCAGCATACCAAATTGAAGGTGCTCATGAAGAAGATGGCAAAGGCATGTCTATTTGGGATAGTTTTTCAAATAAGAAAAGGAATATTACAAATGGGCATAATGGCAATATCGCTTGCGATTTTTATAATCAATACCCAAGCGATATAGAACTGATAAAGCAATTAAACATCCCCAACTATAGATTCTCAATTTCTTGGAGTCGCATTATGCCAAATGGAGTAGGTGAAATTAACTTTAAAGGGATTGCATTTTATAATAGAGTCATCGATTTGTGTTTGGAATTAGGTATTGAACCATGGGTTACTATTTACCATTGGGATTTGCCTGAAGCCTTGCATAAGAAAGGGGGCTGGACAAATAGAGAAGTGCTTAACTGGTTTAATGATTATGTACACTGCTGTATCAAATATTTTGGTGATAGGGTTAAGCATTGGATGGTATTGAATGAACCCATGGTATTTACTGGTGCAGGCTATTTTCTGGGGGTTCATGCTCCTGGAAAAATAGGACTTAGTAGTTTTCTTGCAGCGGCTCATCATGCTGCTTTATGCCAGGCTGAAGGAGGCAGGATTTTGCGTTCTCATCAATCTGATTATAAAATAGGCACTACATTTTCATATTCACATATCGATCCGCTTAGAGAACATCATGAAAAAGATGTAAAGGCTGCAGTAAAAGTTGATGCATTACTCAACAGACTTTTTTTGGAACCCCTGCTAGGACTTGGATACCCTGCTAAGGATTTAAAAATTCTCCAAAAGATGGAGCGATTTATGTTAGCAGGGGATGAACAGAAACTGGCATTTCAAATGGACTTTATTGGTTTGCAAAATTATACAAGGGAGAAGGTAACTTATGCTCCTTTAATGCCGTTTGTACAAGCTAAAATAGTGAAAGCCAATAAAAGAAATGTGGTACATACGCTGATGAATTGGGAAGTTTATCCACCCAGTATTTATAAAGCACTAATAAGGTTGAATAGTTATTCTTCCATCAAAGAAATTCTAGTTACAGAAAATGGAGCTGCTTTTGCAGACGAAGTGGTAAACAATGAAGTTGATGACAAAGAGCGACTAATATATCTTCAGGATCATATTGCACAAGTGCTACAAGCCCGAAAAGAAGGGGTAAATGTGAAAGGCTATTTTGTTTGGACATTAATGGACAATTTCGAATGGGCAGAGGGTTTTCATCCAAGGTTTGGGTTAATACATGTAGATTTTGCTACCCAAAAAAGGATCATTAAAAGCTCAGGTAAATGGTATAGTCGGCTATTAGCGGATCAACATATCTAAAATATAGGAGTAAAGGTTTATCTTGTTAGGGCAAGTTGTATTACTGCTAATAGCTCAGATAATGGAAGAGATTTTATTCGATACTGCACTTTTGGATGAGATGGGGAGCAAGAAAAGTACTATCCGAGTACTTGAATATTATTTAGAGGACTCCCCAAAATACCTACTTGATTTAGAAAAACTATTAGCTGAAAAGGACTTCCCAAGCCTCATCAATAAGTCTCATAAACTGAAAGGGTCACTAGGTATGCTAAAAGCAGAATTATTAGTATCTTTAATATATCAATTGGAGACGGCTGCTAGTACCGAATTGAATTTTGACAGATTACAAGAAATATTAGCACAATTAAAAGAAAAACTACTTCTTTTAGATACTCAGCTGTTACAAGAGATAAAAAAGATAAAAGACAGTTTGTAAATATTTTCAAACTTAAACAGATAATTGGGCCATGAAAATACTTGTTGCAGAAGATAATGTTATGTTGTTAAAAACGATTGAGTTGAAACTTATTAAAGAGGGTTATGAAGTTTTTACAACACCTGATGGACGTGAAACAATGAAAGAAATTATAAGATTACGTCCGGATATGATTATAGCCGATGTGATGATGCCCTATGCTTCTGGGTTAGAAGTTGTTAGTATGGTTCGTCAGCAATTAAAATGGAAAACTCCTATTATTATTTTATCTGCAATGGAACAAGAAGAAGTGATATTAAATGCTTTTGACTTAGGAGCCGATGATTATATTACTAAACCATTCAGTCTGAATGAACTTGTAATCAGGGTTAAACGCTTATTGAACAGAAACATTTAATTTCAGTTCAACATATCATCAAATATTTATTACATGCCTGCTACAGACACTTACCATAAAAACATAAACGTACTTGGAACTATTCTGTTATTGCTTTTTTTAATGCCTCTATGGTTGTTTATTATCTGGAATTTTTTTCCAAAGAAAAAAATGGTAATAGCTGTGGTGGACAAAACAGTTTTAACCAAACAAGGTCAGGAACATGTTTCCTTAGATTGGGTACTTCTGCAAGAAAAGTATAGTAAAACAAAAAAAGATTTATACAATCATTCTCAGGATTATTTTGGATTTTTTCCAGAAGAAAATAAAAATTTCGAATTAAAAGGATTAGAGCGGTTTTCAACGCAGCAATTAGATAGGTTAAGTGATGACGCTGATCTGGCTTACTTTACTGATACTTATGGAATTTATAGAAACGAGTGGTATGCAAAAGGTGATGAAAAAGAACGTTCTGGAATTATTTATGGCGGGATGTCGGAACAGGATATTGAATTTCTAGGAATGATGAAAAATAAGCACAAGCTTATTCTTAGTGAGTTCAACTGCCTTGGATCACCTACGCCTAAATTAGTGAGTTCAAAATTTCAAGAATTATTCGGAATTGGATGGACAGGTTGGATTGGAAGATATTTTGATTCATTTGATACTACCATAAATAAGGAATTACCTAAATGGGTTGTTAGAAATTACAAAGCACAAAATCAAGGAAAATGGCCGTTTACAAAAGGCGGAATTGTTTTTGTGCATTCCGATGATCGTATTGTTATTTTAGAAAAAGACAATGATCTGGTAGAAGAGTTCCCGGAAATACAAGCAAATGAAGAAGGACAAAAAAAATATAAGTTGCCAGAAAGTTTTTATTATACTTTTTGGTTTGATATCATAGAATCTAATAATAATATTAATCACACCATTGCCAATTTTGTGATCAATACCAATAATCATGGTACTCAACTATTAGCAAAGAATGGTATTCCTGCAAGTTTTCCTGCCATTTCTCTTCATAAGAACGCCGACTATAAATTCTTTTATTTCTCTGCAGATTTTTCTGATAATCCAATCCAATTAAACACTGCGTATTTAAAATTCGTTCCTTATTTCAGAAAATTCATGTACAATAGAAGAGACCCAATGGATCGAAAAGCTACTTTCTGGGAAATATATCAACCCATTGTTACTACTATACTAAATGAATATCACCAAGATATCAATCAAAGTCATTTAGGTAAATAATGTAATAGTAAGCTATCAGGTAGTATTTTTAAATTATTAATGAATTGGTTGTTTTTAAATTTGTATCGCTCAAAATTAGCCTTTAACTCATTTGCTTTTGCTGCATCATCTTCAGGTGTCAAATCCATTTTATCACTGATTCGATAAAGTATATTTGAATTAATAAACCAATTGCCCTGAACATAATCATTTATCTCAGTTTTGGTTTGCATGAGCGGGTAAGCATGTGTATTTCTGAATCCTCTGCTAGTATCAAGTCCACTGCCCATCCAACTTGCCATATCAGGAACCTGCATATGGTAGCTGTGTTTTAACCAGGCTAATAAACTTGGTGTTATATCAAAATGCGTTGAAATAGAAGAGAACTTAGCTGTACGTTTTAATAAAGGTGAGTATATTAATAATGGAACATGGTATCTATCAATTTTAGTGCTCATTGGAATTTCAGGCATCCGATGATCGCCTGTGATTAAGAAAACAGTATTATTATAATCTGGTCTTTTCTGATATGATCTAATAAATTCTCCAATCTTCTCATCAGTATAAAGAATACTGGCATATTGATAACTATAGTTGCGATATTCTCTCTTTAATGTTTCATTAAAATGAAGTTCATTCATTCTTTCCTCAAATTTTTGAAGATACTTTTCCTGATCATTAATTTTAAAAGGACTATGAGTTGATACAGTTAGGATCAGGCTCATACTTGGTTTAGATGAATCTGTATTTGTATTTAAATAATGATCAAATAATTGCTTATCTCCATAACCCCAACTAAATCCACTTGAAGATTGAGGCATTTTAGCAACACCTGCAGGGAAGGTAGAACCATCTTTGATTGCAGAAATGCCATTTTTATTTAGGAAAATATTCATGTTATCGAAATGCGCATCGCCTCCATAATAGAATGAAGTACGGTATCCGTTTTGTTGAAGCAGATTCAATAAAGAAAAATGTTTGGGCATATTTTCTCCTAACTCATTGAAGCCATTCTTTGCAAAAGTTATGGAAGATAATATAGATGGAAGTGCAGCAAATGTTCTACCACCCTCGCTAAGGAAATTTTCCCAGTATAAACTCTTATTTGCGATGGAGTCGACATTTGGTGTGAAATTTCCCAGGTATGCCCCCTTATTTGTAAAAGCCCTACCAAGACCTTCTACCAGAATAATTACAATATTTGGAGCTTTGGCAGATACATTAAAGAAAGGCGACAAAACATCTTTGGTACTATCAATACTGTGTAAGAATGGAAAAGCTTTCTCATCCACATAAGTGAAAGTTTCTAATTTCTGATCAGCTGCATTAGCACCATTTTGAAATCCTCCGAGATAATTATCGGCATAAATATCAGTGTCAATGGCTGCAGGAAGAAAATGATTTAGACTAGCATTTATAAAATAGTAGGTTTTGTTAAGGGTAAGATTGTTAGCATATTCCTGACCCGGCATCAATCTGGTAATTGACTTAGAAATTGGAGTAATGAAAACGGCACCCAGAATAAAAATAAAAACGAAAATAGTTGTCTCGTTTAATTTCATTTTTTTGGGAAGCCAAACAAATAAATAAATGGTTACCAGAATTAAAATAATGATAGCGAAAATTAATATAGTTGGCACACCGCCAGCAGCTCCAACTGTTTGTTTTATATCTGCTACACTATAACCCCATAAATCAGATCCCAATGGTACCAGGGTAGTAAGGAAATATTCTGATAGAGAAACCTGTATTAATAATAATACGATAGATAGAAAAATAAATACAATCTCCGCAGTTTTTTTATGTATAAAATAAACAATTAAATAAACAGGAAATAAAACTGAAATTGCTATTATCCAATAAAGGAAATCTTTAGAAACAGAAATTAAGAATACTGTTGGAAAAGATGCAATTGCGCCATGTTTAAAATAATCTGCAATAAATTCAAAAGCACGCGCAACTAAAATGAGTATTCCAAAAACCAATGCCAATGGCAGAAAAGATCTAATGGCTGATGAAAAGAATGAAATGATGCGATTAATGATGGGCAATATTTTAGCTGCAAATATCCATTCGGAGTTGTCTACTTCTCTTTTTTTGAGCGGCCGTTTTATTGTTGATGTGGAAGTAACTCTTGAAAGAGCTAATGAAGACCCTCTTTGCATTTTTTTAGTTCTCTTACTAAAACCCTGCCTTGTCATTTCACCCCAGTTATTTTCTTTTATGATCAGTTTTACAAGACCTCTGATTCCACTCCATACTATAAAAGGATGAAAATAAAATGGTTCACTAAGTGCAGTTAACAATAATCGAAATATATCAACTCTTCTTTTATATTGATTAAAAGAATACACTTCCATTAAAATGGCAAATAAAGAATAGAGATATGCGAAACAAATGATGAAAAAGAAAAACACAAAGAAGAAACTCCAATCAATATAGCCAGTAACTGCAAAACAGATAAAGGCAAAAAATCCAAAAAATTCAATAATGGGAGCACATAATTCAAATACAAACCAATAGGGGTAACTTACCATTCCCAAAATCCGATATTTTGGATTAAAGAACATAACCCTATGTAATTTGAGTGTTTGAAATGTTCCTCTAAACCATCTGTTTCTTTGACGTTCCAGGATGGCATAGTTATTGGGAACTTCTGTCCAACACAAAGGATCTGGAATGTACCGGATAACGTAATCCAACTTTTGTTCTTCCATATACCTGCGCATGCGAACTACTAGTTCCATGTCTTCCCCAACAGTTTTGTCATTATATCCCCCAGCAGCAATGGCGATTTCTTTATCAAATGCACCAAATGCACCAGATATAATCAATAAACCATTCAATCTGCTCCAGGCCATTCTGCCTAAAATAAAGGCACGTATGTATTCCAGAATTTGCATTCTAGGTAAATAATCTTTAGCTAATCTAACTTTCAGAATCTTACCCTGTTCTACTTCGCAAGAATTGGCTACCCGTATTACTCCACCTGTAGCAATCACACGTTTGTTGGTTTGCTCCATAAAAGGTTTAACCATTTTAAGAAGCGCATCCTGTTCCAAAATACAATCTACATCGATACAAATAAAATAGTCTTTTGATGAAATATTGATTCCAGCATTCAGTGCATCTGCTTTTCCACCATTTTCTTTATCTATAACAATCAGTTTTTTATAAATCTTTTTACGACTCTTATAAATACCTCTTATTTCTTTGTTCGGTAATATTGGGTCCACAAAAATATCAGATAATTCAAGATCGTATTCTTTAATTAGTCTTTCAAGGCTATCATCTTTACTACCATCATTGATCACAATAATTTCTAAGTTGGTATAAAATATTGCAAGGAGGGACTTTACATTTTCTACAATTGTTTTTCCTTCATTATAAGCTGGTGCAAGAATACTTACTGAAGGAACATGTTCTGAACTTGCCAATAACCGATAGTCAGTGAATTTATTTTTGTGTAGATAATCTTTGGTTTCTCCAATGGAATAAAGTCCAAGAAAAATGAAAGAAATTGACAAAAACAAACTGTACAGAAAAATTCCGTAAGTAAGTGTATAATATAAAATGTCGAAAAATATTTTCCAGATCATGTTGTAGATAGAATATGGTTTACAATACGTTGAAAAGGCTCAGGATTTGATAGACTTTTTTCTCTGATTAATTGGAGGCCTGAATTTGAACATTTTGATAATGCTATAGATGCTTTTAGTTTGATCAAATTATCAGGGTAGTCTAATATTTTTATTAATGCTTCAGCATCTTCTTCAGTGGCCATTTTGCTAATTGCATCTAGTATAAGTAATTGATCTGAACGGGAAGCTTGATTAAAATACTGCAAAAGAATTTTAGGTGTTTGGTCATTTTCTAAACGCACCAAAGTTTCTATCGCTTGAGTTTTTACATTTGCTGATTCATGTTGAAGACATTTAGTGATTTCATCCACTAATTGAATTAATTGGTACTCGTAGCAGAGTTTTAATGCAAATACAACAACAGAATTGTTTCCAGAACCGATCCATTTAGGAACATTAAAACTGAAGTCATCTTTTTTTGGGAAGCGTTTTAATTGGTCTAACAATTTCAATTGTTGCCAATTGGTTATTGGGTATAATACCATTTCAAGAAAATCTAACCCCTTAAACCCTGTTAAATGAATCAACCCAATTTGAGCTTCATTACGGAGGTATTCATTAGAGGCGTTTGTATATTTATAAATTTCTTCGTAAGCATCCTGTTGTTCCATCATATATAATTCCTGAATACCCCTTGCGATTACGTGCCAATTATTTTTTGGATGGATCTTTTCCAGGGAATATTTTTTCAAATCCAGTCCAAGGTAGATAGTAACGATTCTTTCAGAAACTTCTCCAGAATGGTTTTGTTTACTTCTCATCAGTTCATCAACTATATATTGTCTTGCCAAACTTGTATCAGTTATTTGCCTTAGTTCTTCTAACTGCTCTTCAGTTGCCGGGGACTCGTCGATAATAAATTGTGATATAAGTGGTTCTAGTTTAGCTCTGATCAGGAGTAATTTGAAATACTTTTTCTTTTTATCGTGTAACATGGCATAAATAGCTATAATCAGTATAATGATCATTGCAATCATGATCTTGATTGCAAATGATAATGTATTTACATTGATCAACTTTCTCAAGACCTGTTGAATAATGTTGAGAAAATAGATATTTCCTCCGTATAAGAACGAGGATTTTATGCTGATGAACAAAAACATATCTTAAAAATGTAGATTAGAAAAAAGTTCCTTTAAAGTTAACGAATTCCACTCGTTTTTATTTTCACGAATACTTTATTTACCTTGCGCCCTCAATCAGAAATATGAAATTTGAAGAAACTATACTCAATAGAAGTGAGCATAAATGCGAGCTCTGTGGGTCAGATCAGTTAGTTAAAGTATACGAAGTGCCCCCTCAGGATAAAACTAGTGAGGCTAACTGTATCGCAGTTTGTTCGGTTTGTCAAAATCAAATTGATAAAAAAGCCGAGCTGGATCAAGCACATTGGAACTGTTTAAGCACTTCTATGTGGAGCGAAGTTCCAGGGGTTCAGGTTGTTGCATGGCGCATTCTGAATCGCTTAAAGGCAGAAAGCTGGGCTTCTGATCAACTTGATATGTTATACCTGGATGACGAAAATTTAGCTTGGGCAAAAGCTACAGGAGATCATGAAAACGATGCTAGCGTTAATTTACATCGCGATTCAAATGGTACTATTTTACAACTTGGAGATACTATCGTTCTTACCAAATCACTGGATGTGAAAGGAACTTCTTTAAATGCTAAAATGGGGACCATTGTAAAAAACATCCGATTAGTGGAAGAAAACACAGAACAGATAGAAGGCAAGATAGAAGGACAAACCATTGTGATACTAACTAAATATGTTAGAAAACAAGGTAGCTAGTTGTTTAAAAGGCATAAAAAAGCCCTATCGTTTTTGATAGGGCTTTTTTATTGAAGTGATTAGTTTTTATCCTCAATTGCTACTTTTAACCAATCTTCCAAACTTTTACAGTTTGAGTATTGTTTGTCAATTGATATATAATAAGTAGGGATATGCTCTTTAAACCATTTTTCTAGGATTTCACTTTTCTTTCCGTCTAAAGCCCTAGAAGCAATTCGGTTATAATCTTCTTTTAAATTCTCACGGTGAGGTTCTGTTCTATTTTTCAAAAAGATAATCCGAACTTTTTTACTTCCTCTTTCATCAGTAAATACTTGTGGCGTTGAATAAGTTCCAGGTTTCATGCCCTTTAATGCAATAACCATATCCTTATCAACCTGATCTAGTGTGATAAAAGAACTTCCATCTCTGCTTGTGACTGCACCAGCACTGAATTTACTTCCATCATCATCACTGTATTTGCTTACGGCAGCTCCAAAACTTAAGCTTCCATCAATCAATTTGGTTCTAATCGAATCAAGTTTTGTTTTTGCTTCATTGATTTCTTCATCCGCTACTGGAGGGATTCTAAGAATATGACGAACCACCGCATCATCACCAGCACGACTGATCATTTGAATGATATGTAAACCGAATTTCGACTTAATAATTCCTGAAATTTGTCCTTCTTTCAAACGAAAGGCACCAGATAAGAAAGCTGGGTCCCACATATTTTTATCGTTACGATTCAAATTGTATTGACCTCCGTTTTCTGCCTTACCCGGATCTTCGGAATAGAATTTTACTAACTGTTCAAACTTTTTAGCTCCAGATTCTACTTGTTTTTTGTAATCGTATAATTGCTTTGAAACATATTCTTCCACATCCTTATTCGCTTTTGGCTGGATTACAAGCTGACTAATTTCCATCTCACTTTCGTAGAACGGCAAACTGTCTTTTGGCGTTTTACTATAGAAGGCTTTTACTTCAGTGGGAGTCATTTTAATATTGTCAACGATCTTACTACGCATTTGGTCTGCAAGTCTTTGTTCTTTCATCGCGTCTTTAAAATCTTCTTTCATTTGGTAGACCGTTTTACCAGCGATCTCTTCTAACACTTCTTTAGATCCATAAGAAGCAATGTATTTGCGGATTTTATTCTCCATTTCATTTTCAATCTCATCTTCACTCACTGTTAATGAATCCTTTTGAGCTTGAAGAATTAATGCTTTTTGGATTAGCTGTCCTTCCAGAATTTGACATTCAGTTGGAATCACAACATTATCCTGCCCCTGAGCCTGTCTTTTTATATCAGAGAGGGCATTGGAAACATCTGAACTAAGGATAATTTTATCTCCTACCTGGGCAATGATCTTGTCGGCCACAATTCTTTTTGTCTGTGCTTGGGCACTCAGGAATCCACTTACCAATAAAATAACGATTAATACCTGCTTCATAGATTGCAATATCATTCAAAAATAGCAAATCAGGCCGCGAACGGCCTGATTTGTAACTGCTTTTAACAAACTTATAAAGTACGTTTTACTTCTTCTTCTTCGAAAGCCTCCACTATATCACCAACGCGTAAATCTGAGAAGTTCTTGATGGTTAATCCGCACTCCGTATTAGAAGCTACATCTTTCACATCATCCTTGAAGCGTTTCAAGCTGCCCAATTCAGCTGCCTGACCTTCACCTCTTGGATACTCCACAATACCATCACGAATGATACGGATCTTACTGTTACGAGCGATCTTACCTTCCAGTACGAAACATCCTGCAACGGTAGCTTTATCGAATTTGTACACTTCGCGAACTTCCACGTTAGCGGTAATTTTCTCCTGGTATTTAGGTTCCAGCATACCTTCCATCGCACTCTTCACTTCGTCGATTGCCTGGTAGATAATAGAGTACAATTTAATTTCTACACCTTCTGTATCAGCTAATTTATTAGCCTGCATTGAAGGACGAACGTTAAATCCAATCACGATCGCGTCTGAAGCAGTCGCTAACAATACGTCTGATTCAGAGATCTGACCAACTGCTTTATGTACTACTCTTACCGCAATTTCTTCGGTAGATAATTTCTGTAATGAATCGCTTAAGGCCTCAACAGAACCGTCCACGTCACCTTTGATGATGATGTTTAATTCTTTAAAGTTACCCAATGCTAAACGACGGCCAATCTCATCAAGAGTAATGTGTTTTCTAGCTCTTAATCCTTGCTCACGCATAATCTGAGCGCGCTTGGTAGCTACTTCTTTTGCATCGGCTTCGTCTTCAAATACTTTGAATTTCTCACCAGCCTGAGGTGCGCCATTCAATCCTAAGATCACAACAGGAGTTGATGGAGGCGCGATATCGATACGTTGGTTACGTTCGTTAAACATCGCTTTTACACGACCGTAATGCTGACCAGAAACGATCAGATCACCTTGTCGAAGTGTACCATTTTGTACCAGGATAGTAGCCACATAACCGCGACCCTTATCCAATGAAGCTTCAATAATAGAACCAGTAGCTTCTCTTTCAGGATTTGCTTTCAAGTCTAAAATCTCAGATTCCAACAATACTTTCTCTAACAACAGATCTACATTCAATCCTTGCTTAGCAGATAATTCTTGGTTTTGGAATTTACCACCCCAAGCTTCTACCAGGATATTCATTTGAGAAAGCTGTTCGTATATTTTCTGCGGATTTGCTCCGTCTTTATCAATCTTGTTTACCGCAAAAATCATTGGAACACCAGCTGCTTGAGCGTGACTGATGGCCTCTTTAGTTTGAGGCATTACTGCGTCGTCGGCAGCTACCACAATGATGGCGATATCGGTTACTTTAGCACCACGGGCACGCATGGCCGTAAAGGCTTCGTGACCCGGAGTATCCAAGAAAGTAATGGCTTTTCCATTGGGAAGGGTTACTTCATATGCACCGATGTGTTGCGTAATACCTCCGGCCTCACCAGCTACTACATTGGCATTACGGATATAATCCAATAATGAAGTTTTACCGTGATCGACGTGACCCATGATGGTAACAATTGGAGCTCGTTCAACAGCTTCAATGTCATCTTCATCGTCATCATCATCTTCCATTTCCTCGTTATCTTCTAATCCGATGAATTCTACTTCAAATCCAAATTCGCTAGCTACTAATTCAATTACTTCTGCATCCAGACGTTGGTTAATAGATACCATGATACCCAATCCCATACATTTTCCGATCACATCAGCGAAGCTAACATCCATTAAGTTCGACAATTCACTTACGGTAACAAACTCAGTAACCTGTAGTCTGTTATCTTCAGTCATTTCGCCCATATGTTCAGCTGCTTCATCGCGTTTTGCACGGCGATACTTGGCTTTTAAACTCTTTCCGCGACCACCAGTTCCAGATAATTTGGCCTGTGTTTCACGTATTTTTTCTTGAATTGCTTTTTGATCGATTTCTTTGTTATCATCTCTGCGAGGAGGTGCATTACGGTCTCTACTTTGATTGCCGCCTCGGTTTCCACCACCACCACCAGCTCCGCGGTTAAATCCGCCGCTGCCCTGACTACTGTTTCCACCTCTATTATTAGCAGGAACAATCGGACGATTAGGTCCTGAAGGTCGGGAAGGCGCACTAATACTGGCAGCGCCAGTACCTTGTTGTTGATTGTTTCCAGCACCGGTATTTGGAGTGTCTGGTTTTTTATCAATCGGAATGCGTTTACGTTTGCGTTTTTCATCACGGCCCATTGGTTTAGGACGTGTGTCGCTATTGATCGGTAAATTAATTTTACCTAATATTTTAGGACCTTCTAATTTATCTGCTCTAATATTTTCGATTAATGGACCTGCTTCTGAAGATAGATCCGGTTCTGGTACCACAATTGGAGCCACTGGAGGAATAACTGCTTCCTTTTTGGCAGGAGCCGGATTAACGACTGGTGCTTTAGGAGCTTTTGGCTCAGCCACTTTTGGTGCTGGAGCTTCCGTTTTTTTAGCAGATTTTTTTGGTCTTGTGGAAGAATCGATTGAAGAAAGATCAATCTTATTCAACACTTTTGGTCCCTCTAGTTCAGGTGCATCAATCTTAGTTACTATTTGCTCAGTTACTTCAATAATGGGTTGTTGTACTTCAGCAACTATTGGTGCAATTTCAGGTGCTACGATTTTTTCAATTACTGGAGCTGCAGGTACTTCTACAACCACTATTGGTTCTGGAATAACAGGAGCTACAACAACTGGAGGTTCCACAACTTTTACGGGTTCAGGACGAGAAGGTTTTTCTTCTTTCTTGGTAAAAGAGATGTCTTCTTCGTCTTTTTTCTTTCTAGCCTCAGCTTGAGCTCCTTTAGGTATTTCTACCTGATCAGCCTTGTTCTTGGCCTGCTTATCTTGTAGGAACTCTGCTTGCAAGGCATAGTAATGGTCTTCCGTAAGCTTAGCTGTAGGTTTCAGGTCGTCGCGGCTAAATCCTTTCTTCACCAGGAATTCGATCAGGGTATCCTGACCAATGTTGAATTCTTTGGCGGCTGCTAACAGTCTTGGTAATTTCAATTCTGACATTCAGTTTTTTTTAGTCAACAAAACCAGGCCTAACCTAGTTTTTTATATATCACATCTTCTATCTTTTATGAACCTGATATTCATCAAGATTCAGACAAAGATAGCTTCTATTAAGCTGCTTATTCTTCTGTATTGAACTCATCTTCCAATACTTTACGTACTTCCGCAATGGTTTCTTTCTCCAAATCGGTCCTTCTTTCTAGCTCTTCAGCAGATAATTTCAGAACACTTCTGGCAGTATCACAACCAATACGTTTGAATTCGTCAATGATCCATGTTTCGATCTCATCGCTAAATTCTTCCAAATCGATATCAAATTCATCTACTACTTCTTCATCTTCACGGAAGACGTCGATCTCATATCCTGTTAATTCACATGCCAATTTGATATTTACTCCACGGCGACCAATGGCTAAAGAAACCTGGTCGGCCTTTAAATAAACTTCTGCATGTTTTTTATCATTATCTAGTTCGATATAACTAATCTTAGCAGGAGTTAAAGACCTTTGGATAAGCAATTGAATATTGGTAGTGAAGTTGATCACATCAATATTTTCATTTTTCAATTCACGTACAATTCCGTGAATACGACTTCCCTTCATACCTACGCAAGCACCAACCGGATCGATACGATCATCGTAGCTTTCAACAGCCACTTTTGCTCTTTCACCTGGATCGCGAACGATTTTCTTAATGGCGATTAAACCATCAAAAATTTCAGGGACTTCAATTTCAAGTAATTTAGAAAGGAATAACGGACTAGTTCTTGAAAGAATGATTACCGGATTGTTATTTTTAAGATCTACTCTAGCAACAACAGCACGGATATTTTCGCCCTTCTTGAAATAATCTTGAGGAATTTGTTCTGACTTTGGAAGGATCAATTCATTGCTTTCTTCATCCAATAGCAACACTTCTTTTTTCCAAACTTGATAAACTTCTGCGCTGATGATATCACCAACACGTGCACCATATTTTTGGATCAAAACATTCTTTTTCAAATCGCTGATACGACTTGCTAAAGTTTGTTTAGCAGCAAGAATAGCACGACGTCCAAAATCCAGGATATCTATTTCTTCGTATAGTTCTTCACCTACTTCAAAATCGGGTTCAATTTTAACTGCATCCGTGTAAGCCACTTCTGCCAAGGGATCCAGCACTTCTCCATCGTCTACAATCATACGACGACGAATGATTTCCAAATCTCCTTTTTCGGCGTTTACGATTACGTCGAAGTTATCATCACTTCCAAATTTTTTGCGCAAAAGAGTTTTAAAAACGTCTTCTACAACTTTCATCATCGTAGGACGATCAATATTCTCAGCGTCTTTGAATTCCTGGAATGCCTCAATCAGGTTGATACTAGCCATAACTTAATTTTTTTTTCGCTCTGCAGATTTTCTGCAACTGATTAAAATTTAATTTGAACCGTTGTTGATTTTATATTATTAAATGGTACAAGTACTTGTTGTGTCACTGCTTTTTTTCCTTTTCCTTCCGTGGTCTGGATCAGTATATCTTCTGCAGTAACTGCCATCAGTGTGCCAATTTTGGTAGAACCATCTGTGAAAACAATTTCTAAATCTCTTCCCACATTTCTAAAATACTGGCGGTGCAATATCAAAGGCTCGTCAATGCCGGCTGATGATATTTCTAATGAGAAATCGCCTTCAGGGTACCAGGCTTTTTCTTCAATCATTTTATACAACCCACGATTGAATTTCACACATTTCTCAATGGATATTCCTTCGTCACCATCAAAAAATATTTTGATATTATTAGTAGGCTTAATGCGTACACTCACTAAAAAATAAGAAGGCTCATCAGCGAGTAACTGATTAATCAGCGCTTCAATTTGTTGTATTCTTTCTTCCATTTTCAAAATTTCCGCAGTTTTTTGCTACGAACCCCTCAGAATTGGTAATTCCTTCGGGTATGTAAAAAGGAGAAGGGAACGGTAGCCGTTCCCTTCTGTTAATTATTTCCAATGCAAATGTAATGTAAATGACCGAATAATTCCAAATCTGCTTTTCGCCGTATATCCTAAGGCCTAACCTTTAAATAGATTTCTGTACCGATTTTCATCTCTTTAACATCATTCAGTGATGGGGATGACTATATTTGCTTTCTATGATCAAGTTGATTTTTTACGGCCTGGTGGTATACCTTATCTATAAACTTATTTTTGAATTGGTAATTCCAGTAGGTAAAGCAAGCTCTCAGATGAGAGAGAAAATACAGGAAATGCAGAACCAGCAAAACTTTCAGCAACAGCAAGCAAAGACTGCAGCTGAACCTCAGCATGCTCCAAAACCAAAGTCAGACAAAGACTATATTGAATTTGAAGAAGTTAAACCTTAGGCTAATTCACATTTTATAAATCAAGCTCGGGTAGTGTTTGTGGCCACTGAAGATGTATGGTTTTTAAACCCAATTTCTGGGCAATCTCAATGTTTTTTATTGTGTCGTCTATAAATAAAGTTTCGCTTGCCTCCAGCTGTTGTTCCTTAAGAATGTGTAAAAAAGGCTCTGGATTTGGTTTTCGCATCCCCAGATTTTGAGAATAATAGGCTTTTTCAAAAAAAGCATCAAAATCTGCGTTGCCAGTCAATTCTTTGTAAGAAGCAATAAAAGCGTCGTGGTGGATTTGATTGGTATTGGAAAATAGAAAAATCCGGTATTTAGTTTTGATGGTATCGAGCCAAGCAAGTGAAGGGAGCCTAAAATCAAGTAAAAGAGCATTCCAAGCGTTTCTGATGTTTTCATTACTGAGATTAGTTCCTGTTCCCTTCCTAAAAGCCTCATAAAATTCTTCAGGACTAATTTTCCCGGTCTCTAATTGTACAAACAAATCATTAGAATGGTGTTGTGTAAACATTTCAGAAAACTGATCAACCCCCAATTCTATGAATGCCTTTTCTGTAATCGAAAAATCGATATTTAATAATACCCCACCTAAATCAAAAATAATATTTTTTACGCCCTCCATATAAACAATGCTTTTTAAGTGCCGTGAAAGTACAAATGAAATATTATTTTTTTAAAACCAATACATTAATAGCAATTTCATCATGCCATCTTTCTTCATTCACTTTGCAGTAGGGCAAAAGCGAAGTGATGAAATCTTTTCCAGCCAACCTTTGTGGGGTACTTAATAATATAGTTTTACCCATCGCAATGAAATGGTGCAACATTTGTAACAATACTTCAAAATCTGATGGATTATAATTTACATCACTCATCAATAACACTTCCCATTCAAGTTCATCTGGAAGTTGGGTCCAGTCGATTTTTGAACAAGTAACATTAGTGATTTTATTCAATGCGATATTTTCTTTAATAAAGGTTACGGCTAAAGTGTTATAGTCACTACAATGAACAGAACTGGCAAAATGGGAAGCATATAATGAAGGCAATCCCAATCCAGCCGCTAATTCCAGTACTTTTTTATTAATAATCCAATTTGGATGGTCTTGTAAGAATGCTGTTAATGCAAATGCAGCGGGCCAAAGTTTTGCCCAAAAGGGAAAAGCAGATTCACTTTCCTGTTTCTGGTAAGTCAATTGCAGATCTGTTTGATCTGGAATCCATACTTGAATCTCCCAATCATTAAATTGCAGTATTTCTATTCTCTTCTTCAAATTGATCTTGTTTGTATGTGTTGCAAAGCTAAGGGTAGCAGATAAATCTGTAGTTTCGCAAAAAATTTAATCATGAGCGAAGAAAAACTTACACAGGGCAAAATTCATACTGCAAAAGGAGTAATGACTTTTGAACTATACGATGATGCTGCACCCATTGCAGTTGCGAACTTTAAAAAATTGATCAGGCAGGGTTTTTATAATGGACTTACTTTTCACCGTGTGATTCCAAATTTTATGGTTCAGGCTGGTTGCCCTGATGGAACAGGTGCAGGTGGACCAGGTTATTCTATTCAATGTGAAACCAATGGTGAGAAGCAAATGCATGACCGTGGTGTGCTTTCGATGGCACATCGTGGACGCAATACCGGCGGATCGCAATTCTTTATTTGCCATAACAGAGCAGGTACCCGCCATTTAGATGGTGTACACACATGCTTTGGAAGAGTCATCGATGGTGTTGAAATTATCGATGAAATTAAAGGTGGTGATGTAATGACAAAAGTTGAAATATTATAAAACTTATGCTGTTTTTTTAGGAGGCAAATCAAATGCAATGGCTTCGTGTAAAAAATGTCCATTATGAGCGCCATCGCAGAAAGGTTTGTTCTTACTTAAACCACAACGACAAAGACTTACAACTTCTCTACCCGCTAAGTTGTAAGTCTTTCCGTCTTTATCTACAATTTCAAAATCTCCTTCAATCTTCAGAGAACCATTATCCTTGACCGTTATTTTAGTTGACATCATTTCTATTTCGTGCAAGATATTGGTTTATTTTCCATACACAAATTTCTCCATCAACTTCATGGATTGAATGGCATCAGCAGCAGAACAAGGATTAGGTGCTGTGTCTAAAAAATACTGAACAATTTTTTCAATCATGTGTTGTTGAATATGAGGTTCTTTAGGAAAACTTATTTGTTCTTTATTACCTTCTATTTCTACTTCAATCGTATTGCCGAAAACCGGAAAGCTAATTTTGCCTTTTGATCCAATTATTTCAAAAAGATCTTCTTCTGCATTTTCCGGAACTGTAAAACACCATACTCCGTTAAACACAATATTATTCTCAAGTAACATACTACCTGATACAATATCTTCAGCTTGGTATAAGCCAGCCTGATTTGTTGCTATACCAAAATAAGATGCCGCGCTTCCAAAAAAATAATGAACCAGATCTAACTGATGTGGGGCAAGATCAAAAAATATTCCCCCACCAGAAATATTAGGATCTACTCTCCAATTCTCTGAAGTTTTAGCGACCATTACTGACTGATCTGGCTGCAACATTCTGATGTTGACTAATTTTACATCTCCAATAACATGTTCATCAATTAAGCTTTTAACTTTTAGAAACATTGGCAATGCTCTTCTATAATGAGCAATAGATAATTTTATTCCTGATCGATCAGAAAATTCTTTCATTCTATAACAGGAAGCAACATCTAATGACATAGGCTTTTCTACATATACTGCTTTCCCGGCTTGCATGGCTGCAATGGCATATTCCTCGTGATATTTAGGCGGGGTGGCAATATAAATGGCAGAAATATCAGGGTCGTTTATAAGATCATTTGCATGATGATACCATTTAGGTACCTGATGTCTTTTTGCATAATCTTTTGCCTTTTCTGCATCTCGGCGCATCACTGCTACTAATGATGAGTTTGGAACTCTATTAAATGCGGGGCCACTTTTATATTCAGTTACATTACCGCAACCTATAATACCCCAATTCACAGAATTTTTTTGTGCTTCGAATTTTGTAATACTCATATCAATTCAATCTATTTCAAACTTACATCCAATTAATAGAATAATCAATATGTCATTTTCAAACTTTGGAAAAATCATTAATCCGTATCTTAGGTCTTTCCAAAAAATATATCATGAAACGATTTCTTATTCTTGCCATTTTTGTTATTTCAGCTTTCATGTTGAATGCACAACTAAGAACTACCAATTTTATAGAAGATGCTGCTGCTGTTCCCAGAGACCATCAACTGGATTTTAGTAAGATAAAAGTAGCATTGTCATTTGATGCCCCGAGGGGAATTGTAATCGGAAGAGTTGACTATCAATTTAGTTCGCTCAGGCCAAAAGTATCATCCTTTTTTTTGGATGCTATAAAAATGCAAGTAAAAGAAATCAGTCTCAATGGTAAACCTGTAAAATACAAATCGGATAGTGCAGGTATCACAGTTCTTCCTGATGAAGCTTTAGTTTGGAATACAGCTTATGAAATGACCGTTTCTTATGAGGCAAAACCAAGAGTAGGATTGTATTTTATTGGTTGGAATGATAAAAACAATTTAAGTAGAAAACAAATATGGAGTCAGGGTGAACAGATTGATAATAGAAACTGGATCCCGATGTATGATGAACGAAATGATAAATTGCTCACCGAAATGAGTGTAACCTTCGATAAAGATTATAAAGTTTTATCGAATGGCAAATTAGTTGACAAGAAGGAAAATGCTGATGGCACCATTACCTGGAACTATGCGATGAGTCATCCTCAATCGCCCTATTTAATTATGTTAGGTATTGGCAAATACGATATTAAAGAAACACATGCTGCTTCTGGTGTTCCTATGCATCTTTATTATTATCCCGAATGGAAGGAGCGTGTTGAACCAGTATATCAATATAGTGAGGCAATGGTTGATTTTTTTGAAAAAGAAATCGGAGTAAAATATCCCTGGGAATCGTATTCGCAAATTCCTGTTCAAGATTATATGTTCGGTGCCATGGAAAATACCACAGCTACCATTTATGGAGATTTTTATGCAGTTGACTCCCGTGGCTTGATCGATAGAAATTATGTGGGAGTGAATGCGCATGAATTAGCGCATCAATGGTTTGGAGATTGTGTAACAGCTTTGAGTGATGCACATCAATGGCTGCAGGAAAGTTTTGCAACCTACTATAATCAGATGTTTGAAAGGGAAGTATTTGGAGAAGATTATTTTAACTGGTCCAGAAGAGGTGCACAAAACGCTTCTGTTGATGAGTCGTTAAAGAACAAATTTGCAGTAGCGCATAGTGAAGGTGGTGGTACACGTGTATATGGCAAGGGGGCATTTGTATTAAACATGTTGAAGCAAGTAGTTGGAGGAAGAGAAGTGTATAATAAAGCCATTAAACACTATTTAGAAAAACATGCGTACCAAAATGTAGATACCCATGATTTATTAATTGCTTTTGAAGAAACAACAGGGATGCAGTTAGATTGGTTTTGGACTGAGTGGTTGAATAGAGGAGGGGAACCTAATTATAATATCAGTTATAATGATGCTGGAAATAAAACAACTTTAGTAATAAAGCAAACTCAAGCATTGACGGATGTTACTGGGTATAGAAACGGGTTATATAAAATGCCTATCTGGATTGAAGTGTTTTACAAAGATGGTACTAGTTTTAAAAAACAGTTTACGATACAGGATCAAACTGAGATCATAGACATTCAGAATACCGATTCAAAAAAAATTGATTATATACTTTTTGATCCCGGAAATGAAATATTGAAATCCTTTACGTTTGATAAGCCCTTTGAAATGCTTGAATCGCAGGCAAGCAAATCTGTAAATATGTTGGATCGATATGATGCAATTGTTGCAATGCGCGGAATTGATATAGAGAAAAAGAGAGCCATTTTACACGCTACATTTTTAAGTGAAAGATTCTTCGCAGTTCGTGCGGAAGTAATTGCTCAATTGGCAAATGATATGCAGAGTGTTCAACTCATTAAAGATGCGTTGCAAGACAAAGATGCAGCTGTTCGTAAATCAGCATTAAGAAATGTGAATCCAATAAGTATGGGACTTGTTCCGGAATTTGAAAAATTACTAATTGATTCTTCTTATGAGATCGTTGAAATATCGCTTCAAAAGTTAACAGCGTTGAATTCAGGTAAAACGGCGAACTATTTAAGTGTAACAAAAAATGTAGAAGGCAATTTGGGTAAACATGTAAAAGTGCGATGGCTGGAAATTGCTTATATGTATACTGGCAAGAAACAATTTGCAGATGAACTTGTAAATCTAACTAGTAGTTCGTACGAATTTAGAACAAGGGGAAATGCATTTGCAGCTTTGAGACGCATGAATTATTTTGATGAAAATCTAACCCCAAATTTAATGGATGGGTTAATGAGTGCGAATGTGAGACTGAGTGGTCCGGCAAATGATTTGCTTAAGTATTTCTACGGGCAGAATCAATACAAAAAATCAATCAGTACTTATATTGCTTCGCAGCAATGGTTGCCATGGCAGAAAACAATTTTGAATACGAGCGGATATTAATAAAATTTACAAACTCTAATAGGAGTTATCATATTTAAATCAAGTTGGGAAAACTATTGTTTAACCAACTTGATTTTCTGTTTGAAGCTTACTTTTTCATACAATCCAGAACGGTCATAAACTCCAGTATTTTCTTTATTAAAGCTACCACCATGACCACCACGGCTTCCGCCACCCATTCCACCATGACCACCACGTCCTCCGCCTCCACTGCTAAAACTTGATCTGCTACTTTCTTGGGAAGATGAGTTCTTTGGCTTTTCTAAAGAATTTATAGTTAGTTCTAGTGTAATTATTTCATTTAATTGAATCAAATTTTCTTCCATCAATTCTTTTAATGGAATTTTTATTTCATAAACTATTTTTTCAGATGAATCAGCCCCTACAGCAACGTTTATTTCTTGGTTGTTCGATAATTTTATTTCAAGATTATTAGTTTGGAATCCCTTTGTTTTTAAAGTTTCAATTTCTGATTTATAAATTTGTACTGCCGCATTGAAATCAGATCGCATACTTATTCCAGGATCTATGGATTTTGGAAATATAATGCTAGCGTCAAACTTTCTTTTTTTTTCTGATGAAAATAATTCAATACTCCAGCCTGCTTTCATCATTTTACCAGTTTTCATTCTGTCGTTGTTAGAAAAGCAGAGGTATAAATTCTTTGCATCATTTGAGACTGAAAACATTAATGCGCTTTGGGCATCAAAAAAAGTGTGGGGTTGCGACCATTCGTTGTCATCACCATCAATTGATAATTGTTTTGATTGCCATTTTGATTCGGAAATTCCATCTTGAGCTATTGCATGAAAGTTGATAAATAGAATGAATAATATGTAAACAATACGATTCTTCATGTAGTTATATTTCTGATTTTGGCAAGGAAGGTAGATATCAAATAGGCTACATGGACTTATTATCGGCGAAAACAAATGTTAATTCGGTTACAGTGTGTTAAAAGTGAATTGGAAATATTATGATTAATGTGATAGGAGTGAGTATTATAAATGCAAAACTGACCTTACCTAAGCAAAATATTAATTTTGTTAAGGCAGGTCAGACGATTGCTTGCAAAAAAACTAAATCCTATTTAATAGTACATTGT
>JBAXHC010000044.1:0-24688 GCA_037139075.1 Bacteroidota bacterium | reverse complement strand
TTTAGTTTAATTGTAGTGCAGGCAATCGATAATGCTGACTATCGTACACAAATAATTCTTCAATCTCGTAAGTCCAGTATTTATATAATGGTGATTTAGCCAAATAAGTATCTGCTTCAGCTTTATCCTCTGTATTCATTGTGATCCAACAGGTTTGGGATTCCATTCCAACTGCGTAACTATCAATAATCCCCTTATTCATTAAATAATTGATATAGGTACGATGAGGTGGTACGAACGACATAAAGTTTTCGTCCATGGTAAACTTGATGATAGCTTGAAATTTTTTCATGTACTTCTTTTACTATTTTAAGATATACAAGATTCGTGCAACAAATTGTCTAATGGCAAACTGTCGCCCATTTAACTCACTACTGAACTTATTACAGTAATTTTCCTTCGTTAACTAAATATATGATGAAAACAATTGGTTTGTTACTGCTTTCTAACATTTTTATGACTTTCGCTTGGTATGGTACCTTAAAAGAAAAAGGACTTCCTCTTTGGAAAGCAATTTTAATCAGTTGGGGTATTGCTTTTTTTGAATATTGTTTGATGGTTCCAGCAAATAGGGCTGGATATTTAAATGGAATGAATGGTTTTCAACTTAAAGTAACTCAAGAAGTTATTACATTAATTGTATTTACTTTTTTTGCAGTTCTGTATTTAAAAGAACCTTTTCATTATAAGTACCTTGTCAGTTTTGGTCTGATTTTAGGTGCAGTATACTTTGCTTTTAAAAAATAAGTTTCGCAATTCGACCATTTGAGCCTGCCAAAAATACAGCAGTTCCATTTTTGGCTTTTTGAACCACATGAAAGCCTTCTTTTGAGATTAGCGCCCAATTTTTTCCTCCATCTTTCGAAATATCAACCCCAGAAGTGCCACATGCAATAAGAACATTTTCAGATACATATGTTACACAAGACCGATATCCATGTGGTGCAGTTTCTGGTTGAGTAATCGTTAGTTCCTTACCTAGATTAATCAAAACACAGTTTCCTGATACAATGGTATCCTTTGAAAAATCGCCACCAACCACTACGCCATGCCCATGATTCACGGCAATTGAATTGGCCCCAGTTGATTCTTTTCCCTGTGTTAGTGGCAGCTCTTTCCATTTGTTTTGGTAAAAAATTTGAGATTTCATGCCTCCCGAAACAAAAACTATTTCTTTCCCTATCAGCTTTATATTGGTTCCACTTGATGCAAAGAATGCCTCGCCAGTATGCGTTGTTAAAGTATTAGGATTTTCGATGTATATCTTTCTTTTCCAGGTATTCCCCTGATCATTGGTGGTTGATAAATATACTTTTTGGTCCATTGGATCACCCACCACAATTCCATTTTTGTTATCCGAAAAATCCATGGCATCTAAAAACATACCCTTCGTACTGTCTACCAAAACTGTCTTCCAGCTTTTACCTCCATCTATCGTTTTAAGAATAATGGCAGGTGCATCCACCCCCATAATAATGGCAGTATTGTTATCAAAAGCTTCAATATCTCTGAAGTCGCGCTTTTCATATCCAGCTACTTTGATCCAGTCAAATGTTTTGCCACCATTGGTAGATTTTGCTACCATTCCATTATTGCCACTTGCCCAAATAATCTTGTTTGTAACTACCGAAAGTCCACGAATACTAACTTTATTGCCGGATTCAAGTATTTCAATTGTAGGAGTCTGACCAATAGCTACAAAAGCATTTACCAAAATAAATAGTATGGAAAAGGTTTTTAATAAGCGCATAAGCATCATTTTTGCCAACTAAAAATAGGTTTCTTCTATAGAAACTAGAAATTAAAACATATCCTATGATACCTTATTGGATGAGTCGCACACAATTGATGTTAGGGGATGAGCCAATAGTACAGCTGATGTCGAAAAACGTATTAGTAGTAGGTCTGGGTGGAGTAGGTGGAATCTGTGCTGAAATGATTGCCAGAGCTGGGGTTGGTAAAATGACCATTGTAGATGCTGATACAGTTGACCTCAGCAATGCCAACCGCCAAATTCCTGCCTTACATTCTACTGCAGGAAAATTGAAAGCAGAAGTAATGGCCGAAAGAATTAAAGATATTAATCCTGATATTGATCTTACTGTTTTAACTATTTATATCAAAGAAGAAGAAACAATCCAGATTCTTGAATCTCAAAATTTTGATTATGCGGTAGATTGTATTGATACTTTATCACCCAAAGTATACTTTATTAAAGCCTGTATGGATCGAAAAATTCCAATCGTGAGTTCATTGGGTGCCGGTGGAAAACTAGATCCTTCACAAGTAATGATTACTGATATTTCAAAAACCCACGAATGTAATCTGGCTCGCTATGTTCGTAAAAAATTACATGCAATGGGAATTCAAAAAGGCTTGACTGTTGTTTTTAGTCCCGAGAAAGTAGATCAATCAAGGGTTTTTGAAACTGAAAAAGCCTTCCCTAAAAAATCGATTATTGGTACCATCAGTTATATGCCAGCCATATTTGGATGTAATGTTGCAAGTGTGGTAATCAGAGGACTAATTACTGGTTCAGAATATCAATACAGCAAATAAGCAGCAACTTCATGTTGCCATTCATTGGTGTTGGTAAGTTTTATAATGGTGGCTAGAAATTGTTGAAGTGGTAAATTAAATAAAGACTCACTATTTGGCAATCCCAATAATTTATCTAAATGATTTTCTCCAGTGGGATTCACTTCAGTTGGATATTTGGCCCATTTAAATTCTTTAGAATACATTGATTTAATTAAATTAATTAAAAGCAATCCATTTGATACGGATTGAAAATAATTGAAATCCTGCATCATGAATTCTATTCCTTCACAGATTTCACCTTTATATTTTCCTTCAGTAGGTTTGAATGAAATAGGTTTTGCCTTTACATCTTCTAATCCAATTTGATTAAATAAATTGGCAATTATTTTTCCATTCATCCATGGGGAACCTGCTATTCTAAATGCTTTTGTAGTTCCTCTTCCCTCACTGATATTAGTTGCTTCCAATAAGCATAAACCTGGATAGTATAACATACTTTCGAAATCCTGGATGGCAGGAGAAGTAGACACAAAAGCTGTTCCCCAATCAGGTTGAAAATTATCTCTATTCCAGTTCTTACAAGTAATAATTTCTAAGTCAGCACCTATTTTCAAATGTTGATTAAAATAATTGGCTAATTCGCCAAGCGTACAACTATGCCTGAGCGGGATTGCCCATCTACCTATAAAAGAAGCGCATGAATCATGTAGCATGGGGCCTTCAGATAATTTCATATTCCCCGAAATAGGATTTGGCCGATCCAGAAGAATGAGTTTTTTACCAAACCTGGCACATGCTTCCATTAAATAAGTCATCGACCATAAATAAGTATAGCATCTGGCACCAATATCAGGGATATCAAAAAGTACAATGTCGATATTTTTCAGATCATCTGCATTTGGAGCTAATTTTTTTCCATATAAACTTATAATGGGTAACCCAGTTAATGAATCAAAACCATCTGGAATTGATTTTCCATCTGCTGCATTAGAATCCAAGCCGTGTTCTGGTGAAAAGAGTAAATCCAATTGAAATCCCTGATCCTGTAATGCTTTTCTTGTGGGGATACCCGTATTGGTGGTTGCCGCATGATTTGTGAGTAATGCAATGCGCTTTTGTTTCCAGCTAATAGATTGTTTCAATAATTGATCAATACCAAATTCTATCATATCAGGTGGGTTCTTTTTCAAAATTTAAATCAATTTTCAGCTGTTCAATCACATTAAAAATAATCGGGCATCTTTCATAATGCATCAAGTGTGTAAAAATTCTTTTATTGAAGTCAGGAAGATGAAGTGCTGGAAATTCCCTGCATCCCTCAAATCTGTTTGGATAAATGGTACAGCTATTTGCCTTTAAAAAATGACAGGGCATGGTATTCATGATCATTAATCCACTGGATCCCTTTTCCAGGTATTGTTGATCAAATTGTGGTCTGCTTTGTTCCAATGCGGTAGAAACCGTTTCGGCTTCTTCATCTGTTACTACTATCATCAGGGTTTTACAGCAATTACCACATTGCTGGCAATCTATTAAAGCGCTAATCTGATGATTTAATTCAAAGACTTTCTGGTCTAATCCTTGAATTTGATCATTTTTCAAATAATGGGAGAAGCGTTCATTCTCCTCAGCCAGCTCATTACTTTTGCTTGCAATGAGGTTTAAATCTGAAATAATATCGTGTTTTCTTGCCTTGATTTTGTAAAAATAGCTTTGAAATGCTAGAATGGGTGCAAAAAAGGGCAAATGTGAAAGTTTATCCACAATGTGCATCAATTTGTAGAAAAGTAAAATTTTGTGACGGTAGGAGGTGATTAGATTTGCGGGTTGTAGCCTCATTGGGTAGGCTAGTAATTTGGAAGTTAATATGGCAGTTGAAAAGAATTTATCAGAATATAACGAAGCGTCGATTCGCTCGCTGGATTGGAAGGAACATATTCGTCTACGTCCGGGTATGTATATAGGAAAGCTAGGGGATGGGTCGGCTCCTGATGATGGTATTTATGTCATGATCAAAGAAGTAATCGATAATTGTATTGATGAGCATACAATGGGCTATGGTAAACAGGTAGAGTTGACGATTGAAAATAAGACTGTAACTATTCGCGATTACGGCAGAGGTATTCCATTAGGAAAACTTGTGGATGTTGTAAGTAAGATTAATACGGGGGCAAAATACGATAGTAAGGCCTTTCAAAAAAGTGTGGGATTGAATGGTGTGGGTACAAAAGCCGTAAATGCATTAAGTCAGTATTTTAAAGTAACAGCATTTAGAGAAGGAAGAGAAAGAACAGCAGAATTTGAGAAAGGAGAACTGATTAAAGAACACAAAGAAGCCAAAACAACCGAGCCTAATGGAACAGAAGTTGTTTTTATTCCTGATGAAACTATATTTCGCAACTTCCACTATATACATGAATATTTAGATAATCAACTTTGGAATTATTGCTATTTAAATGCGGGATTAGCCATGCATTTTAATGGTAAAAAATATGTGAGTAAGAATGGGTTACTCGATCTGTTACTTCGTAAAACCAATCCTGATGAATTGAGGTATCCCATCATTCATTTACAAGGAGAGGATATTGAATTGGCAATTTCTCATAACAGTGATTATGGAGAAGATATTTTTTCTTTTGTTAACGGACAGTTTACTACACAAGGTGGAACACATCAGCAGGCTTTCAGAGAAAGTTATGTAAAAGTGATTCGAGACTTTTATAAAAAAGATTACGAGGCATCTGATATACGCACCAGTATTGTTGCGGCCGTTTCAGTAAGGGTGCAGGAACCTGTTTTCGAAAGTCAAACAAAAACTAAGTTAGGATCTCAGAATGTTTATGAAGGCGGACCTTCCATGAAAAAATTCATTGAAGAATTTCTATCTAAAGAATTAGATAATTTCCTTCATAGAAATCCAACAGTTGCTGAGTCATTAAGAAAAAGAATTGAACAAAATGAAAGGGAACGAAAGGAGCTGGCAGGGATTAAGAAACTGGCAAATGAGCGTGCCAAGAAAGCTAATTTACATAATAAAAAATTACGCGATTGCAGAGCCCATTTGAACGATGAACCTCCCGTTAAAAATAGAGAAGAGTTTATTGCTACTCAAAACAATACTACGATTTTTATTACAGAGGGAGATAGTGCCAGTGGAAGCATCACAAAGTCGAGAAGTGTAGATACACAAGCAGTTTTTAGTTTGCGCGGTAAACCTTTGAACTCTTTTGGGCTGACTAAAAAAGTGGTGTATGAAAATGAAGAGTTTAATCTTCTGCAGCATGCTTTAAATATTGAAGAAGGCCTTGATGGACTTAGATATAATAATGTAGTTATTGCTACTGATGCGGATGTTGATGGAATGCACATTCGCTTATTGATGATGACATTTTTCCTGCAATTCTTTCCTGATCTTGTAAAGAAAGGTCATGTGTATATTTTAGAAACCCCTTTATTCAGAGTTAGAAACAAACAAGAAACTATTTACTGTTTTGATGATGAAGAGCGTCAGGCGGCTGTAAATAAATTAGGTTCAAAACCTGAGATTACCCGATTTAAAGGGTTAGGAGAAATTTCACCTGAAGAATTTGGACGATTCATCGGACCTCAAATCAGGCTTCAACCAGTGATTTTAGAGCAAGGTGATCATATTCAAAATTTACTGGAATATTATATGGGAAAAAACACCATGGACAGACAGGAGTTTATTATTAATAATTTGAAAGTTGAGTTGGATTTGGTGCACAACATCTAATCGGGACTGAAACTGCTAAAGGAAACCGTTAACCCCGGCTTTCAAGCTGGGGAGCTGATCTTGAATTTTAAAATACTTTTATGATACACGTTGTTTTTGATAGTAATAATGTAACGGCTTTACAAAAAGCTATTGAGTTAGATGAAACTTTAGTAGGGGATATTGTTGAAATAAAAGATGACTATGCCGTTGGACCCATTGTTGATATATATGAAACAGAAGGATATCAGGCAAGAAGAGATTGGTGGGCTGGTTTGTTGGAATTCTCACCTTATCAAGATCAATTAAATATTGTGGACGATAAATTGGCGGTTCATCAATTATTAAGAACGCTTGATGAGAATCCAGAAGAAATTGTGTGGATTTGGATGGGACAAAATGCACATGATGTTTGTGGCTATTTTTGGTTGATGAGTCAGTTGAAAGATTTACAAGGAAGGATTCAGGTATTATATTTAAATAATCTTCCTTTTATAAATGAGAAAGGGAATATTTTTTATCCTATTTATCTTCATGAAATTCAGCCGAAAGAATTTTTAAAGGCAAAAAAATTAGCAAGGCCAATAACATTAAGTGAATTTGAAGTGGATCCGGATGAATGGAAAAAAAACTGTGCTGAAAATGCAATGGTTCGTTTCTTAGAAGGAGGTAAAAAAATTGTTGGAAAAGAGATTGATTTTTTTGATGCTGATATACTAAGCAACATTACCAATGAACAGCAAAAACTATCCCGTGTTTTATCAAATACCCTGAATAGAATGAAAGTTAAAACAGGTGATGTTTTTATTGTTGCAAGAATAAGATCATTAGCGGCATCTGGAAAAATAGAACTTACAGGTGATTGGCAAAAAAGCTGGAAAGAAATTTCTTTAAAACTTGCTGATGGTAATATCAGTTTAACGGAACAGTAATATGTTAAAAATTGAATGTATACATCATATTGCAGTATTAACTTCTCCAGAGTTATATCAGGAGTCAAAAAAGTTTTATACTGAAATATTAGGGTTTACAATTGTTTTGGAAACCTATCGGGAAACTCGTAATTCATATAAATTGGATTTGGCTTTGAATGGCCTTTATCAAATTGAATTATTTTCATTTCCTGATTATTTAGAACGGGCTTCTTTCCCCGAATCTAAAGGATTAAGACATCTTGCTTTTGGCGTAAAGGAAATAGAACCTGCAAGCATTTGGTTAAGTGAAAATAAAGTCAGGGTTGAGGAGATTAGAACAGATACATTAACCGGTAAACAATTTTTGTTTTTTTATGATCCCAATGGTCAGCCGCTTGAATTATATCAGCTTTAAAATTATTCTATGGTAGAAATTTTACCACTTATTAAAATTGGAGAAGACGAAAGAGGTAGCACACATATTTTTGAAACGGATCGAACAGGAGAATTTATTTTTTCATTTCGTAAAGCCGGAAGTTTAAGTGGTAGACATTATCACAAAGGGGTGTCTCCTAATAAAAATCCCGAAAAGATAATATTAGTAAAAGGAGAAGGAACTTTAAACTGGCACGATGTAAATGGTAATAAAAAAGGTTCAGAAAAGATCATTGGACCTTCTTTAATACATATTTACCCATATGCATGGCATGAACTAGTGGCAGATACAGATATCGTTGTTTTTGAAATGAATGCGTTAGCCGATGGGCAAGGCGATACATTTCGTTTGGATTAAAGGACATTAAATTATGGCTAAAGAAAAATCGGATAATAGGGTTTACGAAAACGAAACTGGAGTTCAGGGTCAGTATAAGACCTGGTTTCTAGACTATGCTTCCTATGTTATTTTGGAAAGGGCAGTTCCTGCAATTGAAGATGGTTTAAAACCTGTTCAACGCAGAATCATGCATGCTATGAAGGAAATGGATGATGGCAGGTTTAACAAAGTTGCCAATATCATTGGTCAGAGTATGCAATATCACCCCCACGGTGATGCAAGTATTGGTGATGCATTGGTTAATCTAGGACAAAAGGATTTACTCATTGAAACTCAGGGAAACTGGGGAGATGTAAGAACTGGTGATGAAGCTGCTGCAGCTAGGTATATCGAAGCTCGTTTATCAAAATTTGCGCTGGAAGTTGCATTCAATGCAAAAACAACTGAGTGGGCTTTGAGTTATGATGGCAGAAAAAATGAACCAGTAACACTTCCCATGAAGTTCCCATTACTATTAGCTCAAGGAGCTGATGGTATTGCGGTTGGGTTATCTACTAAAATTCTTCCCCATAATTTCAACGAGTTAATTGATGCAAGTATTAAATATTTGAAGGGTAAGAAATTTGAATTGTTTCCCGATTTCCAAACTGGCGGTATCATTGATATCGCGAATTATAATGGCGGGAAAAGGGGCGGAAAGGTTCGTGTAAGAGCACATATTGAAGAACTAGATAAAAAGACCTTGGTTATTAAAGATGTTCCCTATGGTGTAACAACCACTCAATTAATGGAAAGCATCACAAAGGCAAATGATCAGGGTAAAATAAAAATTAAAAAGGTAATTGATGTAACCGCTAAAGATGTAGAAATACAAATTGATTTGGCTACAGGAATATCACCAGATATAACCATTGATGCCTTATATGCTTTTACAGATTGTGAAGTAAGTATATCCCCCAATGCTTGTGTAATTATTGCAGATAAACCACATTTCCTTGGCGTACAGGAACTTCTTACCGTTTCTGCAGAGAATACTAAAAGAATACTAAATAGGGAACTGGAGATTAAACTCAGTGAGCTTGAAGATAAATGGCATTACACTTCTCTTGAAAAAATCTTCTTTGAAGAAAAGATCTATAAAGAATTAGAACTAAAACACGAAAGTTGGGAAAAAGTAATTGAAGCTATTGATAAAGCATTCAACCCTTTTAAGAAAAGACTAAAACGTGAAATTCATCGAGAAGACATTTTAAAGCTAACTGAAAAACCAGTACGTAGGATTTATCGATTAGACATTAACGAGTTAAACGAACAGATTAAATCGATTGAAGCTGATATGCATCAGGTGAAATACGATTTAGAACATTTAACCGATTATGCAGTAGCCTATTTCGAAAACTTACAAAAAAAGTATGGGAAGGGGCGTGATAGAAAAACTGAAATTCGGGAATTTGATACAATTCAAGTAAAACAGGTTGCTATTGCAAATACTAAAGTGTATTTAAATAGAGAAGAGGGATTTGTTGGTACTAGTTTAAAGAAAGATGAGTTTCTTGCTGATTGCTCTGATTATGATGATATCATTTGTTTTACCAAATCTGGTAAAATGAAAGTGGTTAAAGTTTCTGACAAAGTTTTTATTGGGAAAGACATTATTTATGCCGCTGTTTTTCAAAAAAATGATGAAAGAACCACTTACAATATGATTTATGTGGATGGGGTTACCGGAGTGAGTTATGGTAAAAGATTCAATGTAACAGGTATTACCAGAGACAAAGAATACGATTTAACGAAAGGGTCAGAAAAAAGTAGGGTTCATTATTTTACTGCTAATTTAAATGGAGAGGCAGAAGTAGTGAAAGTAGTTTTGAGTCCTAATTGTACCGCACGTACCAAAGAGCTGGATTACTTTTTTGAAGAAATTGAAATTAAGGGTAGGGCTAGCATGGGTAATCAGGTTACGAAATACCCTATTAAAACGGCGAAATTAAAAGAAGCCGGAAAAAGCACACTCGCTGGTAGAAAATTATGGTTCGATGATAAATTTGGGCGCTTAAATACGGATTCGAAAGGTCAGTATTTGGGAAGTTTTGAAGATGAGAAACTGATTGTAATCTATCAGGATGGAAATTATGAATTAACGGATACTGAATTACAGCAGAGGTTTGATCCGGAGAAAATTTTATTAGTTGAAAAATTTGATCCGGAAAAAGTTATAACGGCTGTGTATCTTGATAATGATAAACAACAATTCAATATCAAACGATTTAAAGTGGAAACCACCACGCTGAAAAATAAATTTTTATTTATAAAGGATGGGGATGGAAATAGATTAGAAGCAGTAAGCACAGATCCTGCACCTATTTTAATTGTGCAATCTGGGAAAGGCACCATGATTCGCAAAGCCAAATTCAAAGTTGTAAATATGGTAGAAGTGATGGGTTGGAAAGCTGTGGGAAGTAAACTAACCGATTTT
Source organism: Bacteroidota bacterium (assembly GCA_037139075.1). Lineage (GTDB taxonomy): Bacteria > Bacteroidota > Bacteroidia > Chitinophagales > Chitinophagaceae > Sediminibacterium. The sequence goes on along the minus strand of JBAXHC010000044.1, from coordinate 14,249 downwards.
AGTAAAACTATTGAAATGAGTTGGGAACAACACCATAAAGACGAACAAGCACAACCTGAATTGTTTGAATAAAATAAAAAAGACTAAACTTCGGTTTAGTCTTTTTTATTTTCTCTATTTGTTTTTAGTTGAATAATTGCGTTTTTATTGAAATCACTATTCAGAATTACTTCATATTTCTTCTTGCCATCTCTGATAATTAAAGCAGCAGTATTTGGTGGAATTAATCCGAGGTTTTCTGCAAACATACCAAGTTCATTAAAATCTAAACTTTGATCTAATTGAATGGCAACTTTTACTGAATGATGCGTTAACATGGTTTTGGGCAAAATTAGTTTGCCATTTAATAATAATGAAACAGAATCATAATCTATTGTTCCATTGTCATATACTTCAAGTTGAATAGTTGAATTATCAACCTCTATAATTTTTGTATAATCTTTCTTTCTATTGTTGAAAGCTTTTTCAGTAATTACAGCAATAGGAATTATATTTTTTTCAGTAAAAATATCTGGTTTGGGATTTTCTTTACTGCTAAACTCTTTTTTCGAAGTGCTATCTATTTTTGTTAAAGTAGTAGCTGGGGTTGTAATAGTTTCTTCCAGAATGATTGGGGGTATAACCTTAGATTTATTTTTTTTATTTGTTGTCAGTTCAGGATCTTTAAGCATCCGATAATTAATAACTGGCATCAAAAAGTTATCATCTGATGCTCTTGTTAATGAACCATTTAAAACTGATTCTGTTTTTGCAACCCTTAATTCAAATATTCCAATTACATCACACATCACTGCTTTTTTTGTACTATGTGACCTGAAATAGATGACAGGAAATTTATGGATAATCAATAACCTGGTTTTCTTATTGTAACTACATTTAATTACATTTTTAAATAAACTATCCCGGAAGTAATAATTGAATTCTCCTTTTATAATATTTCCATCTTCTTTTAAATTCAATTCGGTTAAATAGTTCTCTGTATTCCCATCCATTTGAATATGACCTACACCAAACCAGCTGCCTTTAACAGATTGTGCTTTGATAGGGCACACTGCAATGCAGAGTATGATGATTACAATCAGGGGTTTCATTGAGGGCATCACACAAAATTATTGATAAGTAATCATAATATAGCTTTGAATTAAGTTGAAATTGGCAAATTTTCATCATCTATTGAAACAATCGTAGCTTCGCAACAGTAATTGAGAAAGAATGAATAAAATTAAGGTTGGTGATTATAATATTTTAAAAGTAATACGTAAGGTTGCATTTGGCTTTTATCTTGATGATAGTGAGGAAGGAATTCTATTACCAATACGATTTGCACCTCCAAACTTGCAAATTGATGATGAGCTAAAAGTCTTCATCTACCATGATTCAGATAATCGTTTAATTGCAACTACTCAAATCCCTTATGCAATTGTAGGTGATATAGTGAAATTGAAGGTGGTAGAAGTTACTCGTCAGGGAGCGTTTCTGGATTGGGGTTTAATGAAGGATCTATTTGTTCCTGTTTCTAAACAATTGGGTGGGATGCGTCTTGGTGCTGAATATCTAGTAAAACTTTATTTAGATGAACAGACTGGGAGAGTTGCTGCTACTGAAAAAATTGATTTTCTTTTAAGTAATGAAGTACTTACTGTAAAAGAAAAAGAAATCGTTTCATTAATTGTATATCGCCAAACTGATTTAGGTTATGCCATGATTATTAATAACCAGCATATTGGTTTATTACATAGCAATGAAATTTATAGAGAAATGGTAATTGGTGAAAAGTTGGAAGGCTTTGTAAAATCAATTCGTCCTGACAATAAAATTGATGTTGTTATTGGCAAGCCTGGTTTTCAAAAGGTGGAGGATGAAACAGCTAAAATATTAAGACTGCTAGCTGAAAATGATGGGTACTTACCTTATCACGATAAATCAGACCCCGAAGATATTTATGCTTTTTTTGGAATGAGCAAAAAGGTCTTTAAAATGACTACAGGGATGCTTTACAAACAACAAAAAATAGTATTTACCAAAACCGGTATACAGTTAGTTGTTTCTGATTAATTTCAAAATCTAAATTCATTTGTAAAATTTAGAACCTACCACTTCATCAGGTTCTTTACATAAGCTGTAAATTCTTTTGCCATTTTTTGATGCTCGATTGCATTCGGATGCCAATCACTTCCATTGGGAGTGAAATTGCTAAATTCAAAATAATAGATATTAGCCAGGTTGATACTATTAACAACACTATGAATCATTTTTTGAAATAATATCCATTTATCTCCTCCTGGATTTGGCCCTGCCGCACAAACTATTTTTGCATTGGGATAATAGACTCTAATTTTTCTAATGAACTGTTGATAGGTTGCAATGAACTTATCTGAGTCAACTTCAACCGATAGATCATTCGTACCTAATTCTATAACTATTAGTTGGGGTTGGTAGGAAGCATAATTCCATGATGCCTTACTGTTTTGAATAATTTCATCAAATAATAGGGGTTGTGTAAAATTTTTGGTTCCGCCATAGCCTTGTAACATGCCAATGCCAGACCTGCATACTGCTGTATATTCAGCTTGTAAATTTCTTGCTGTTATAGCTCCATAACTGATATAATTGTCTTCCGTGTCGTAGCTAAAATGTTCATCATGGCTTTTCCCATAAATTCCATAACCACAGGTATAAGAATCTCCAATGAATTCTATTTTTCGCTCCTGAATAGTTGGTTTAAATATATTGGCATCCTGATTAATTTTAAATCCTTTAAAAATGCTGTTACCAGTACTCCATTCCGTATTTCTTATAATATCCAAATGATGTTTATTTTCTGACAAGTTTTCAGCAATTGTATAAATAGTATCTATTGGATTTGTTTTTAAGATATGTACCTGATTGTCTACAAGAATTGTAAAATAGTTGGGCGATTGTTCCTTTAAAATGATACTGATTGAATTACCACTAAAAATGGTTCTAATGGTGCATCCCGAGTACATGAAAGTTACTTTATTGGGCTCACTGAAATCAAATCTCCCAATAAAAACAATGTTTGAAGAATTAGAAGGGATGAATTTTGTTTGTGCGGACAGTTTATAAAAACTCAATAAGAAAAATATATATAAACTATACTTCATGAAGTTTAATTTAGAAATAAAATGAGAATAAAATAAATGTAAGAAATTTACATATTATTGCATCCAATTATTTAGCTATTCTTATTATTATTGTGATAATTATAAGAATGGATCATTTGTATGATTAATAAGTTGCGTTTAATCCAGTTTCATTTAAGACAATGAGTAGAATACTGATCTTGTTTTTTTTGTTTTTATATCCATTAAATCTGCTTTTTGCGGAAAATAGCAGTTTCCATAAATCTGAAAAAGAAGGGAACCCCATACATTTTGAAATTACTTCTGCACAAAAAAATGGACAATTTTCAACAGCCCATCCCGCCACATATCAATTAAGCATTTCAAATAAGTCAAAGCAAAACCAGGAAGGTGTCTTAAAGTATGACGTTAGGTTTAATGATATTGAAGTACTTTCAAAATCTTTTGATATAAAAATTGAAGCTGGTGGTTCTTTAAAGTCGAATTTGGTAATCCCTGTTGAATATTCTGGGAATTATGATGTGAACTTTCATTTGGATCTGATTAATTATAGCGAAACCATCAAAGAGTCGTTTAGTTATGAAGGAGAAAAGGGGTCTATGGAATCGGCTTTTAAAAATGGGTATGCAGTAAATTCAAAGAATAAAAATAAACTGCTCAATAATACCAGTTCTTTTGATGCAAATTCATCTTCTCAAAAACCTAATATTGAACCAGAACCTGAGGAAGGAGAAATTGTTACCACGGTTAAACCATCTTCTGAAGATGGCACTTATAATACAGCTGATAAAATAATGTATGATGTTGCTTTAAAAAGCACTTATAATATTTCACAAACAGGAGAGTTGAGCTATCAAATTTTGGACGACAAAGGGAAGGTCGTTTTTGAACAAAGAAAACCGCTTAAATTAAAAAGAAAAGGAACAGAATCAATTACTTTAAAGTTGCCTAATCCAGCAAGTGCAGGGGTTTATAAAATGCGTTTATGTTTGAATTTGAGTGCTTATGATGATACAACTCTTTATGCATTTGGATATAATATTGCAGATATCAAAACACCTTATCATCGACCACCAGATTTTGATGCTTTTTGGAACTCCACTTTGGAGGAATTAGCTTCTATAGATCCTGAGTATAAGATTACCCCTTCGGATGAATATACTGATGCTGAATTTGATGTATATCGTGTTGATATGAAGTCTTACCAAAGCATTCCCATTTATGGATGGTTATCGATACCCAAAGCAAAAGGAAAATACCCGCTGATTGTTGGATATGGTGCTTATTTAAGAACGATAACTCCCGAGTTTTTTCATAATTACGCGTGCTTCATGCTCAATGTACGAGGAGTAGATCCAGTGGTGATGGACATGATCAATCCAGAGAAGAAGCAACTTTTTGTGGTGGGGATTGAAAGCAAAGAAACATATGTTTACCGCGGTATATATATGGATTGTATCAGAGCTATGGATTTTTTAGTTTCCCATGCGCGGGAATTTAATTTTGATATGGATAGAGTAGCGGTTTATGGTGGTAGCCAGGGTGGTACTTTAGCTCTTGTAACTGCTGCCTTATTGAAAAAAAGGATCAATACGGTATCTGCAGATTCGCCTGTTTATTGCGATTTTTATAATACACTTGATATTATTGCAACTGAAAAAAATCCATGCTATATACTGAAGGATCTTAATAATTTACCTGAATATCATCCAGCCTATTCAAGGGAAAATGTACTTCAAACTTTGAGTTATTATGAAGTGCAAAATTTTATCCCTGCAATTGAATGTTCTGTTTTGATTGGTACAGGACTCATGGATATGATTGCTCCTCCAACTACTGTGATTGCTGCCTTTAATAAAATGAAAAAATCAGTGATTGCTAAAAGCGAATTATATACCTATCCAACATACACTCACGAAGTTCCTACTAAACATTATTTTATTAGAGGTAATTGGTTCGATGAAGAACTTACTCCAAGAAGATCAAAATTCGGACTAGGTATTTTCAATAAATAATTTTACCAATTAAAGCAGAGCTGCATAAAGTACCTCAACTGGATGCAAAGCTTTTTTTCCAGTACCATCTTTTATCTGATGACGACAACTTGTGCCAGGTGCAGCTATGATCACATCATTAGATTGTTTCCGGATGGTAGGGAACAGTACTAATTCTCCTATTTGTTGAGAAAGCTCAAAATGTTCTTTTTCATATCCAAAAGATCCGGCCATGCCACAGCATCCTGAGGGAATAATTTCTACTGAATAGTTTACAGGTAGTGATAATACTGAGACCGATGATTGAATATTGCTAATAGCTTTTTGTTGACAATGACCATGCAATTGAATGGATTTTTTGTCAGAAACAAATTGACTTGAATCAATGTGGTTTTTTGCAATTTCTTCTGCTAAAAATTCATCAATTAATTTAACATTTTTAGAAAGGGCTTTCGCTTCATCAAACAAATGATCATCCACTAAGTCAATATATTCGTCTCTAAATGTAAGTATGGCAGATGGTTCAACACCTATAAGTGGCGTATCTTCTGAAATGATATCTTTAAGAAGTGATACATTTTTATTCGCAATTTTTTTAGCATCGCGAAGCAAACCTTTTGATAGACTAGCTCTGCCGCTTTCTATATGTGATGGAATGATTACTTCGTATCCCAATTGCTCTAATAATAATATAGATTTGATTCCAATATTGGTGTCGTTGTAATTTGTAAATTCATCGCAGAACAAATACACTTTTCTTTTAAAACTTTTATTTGCAACTTTTTTATTTTTACCATACCACTTCATCAAAGTAGTTGGATGTAATGTGGGCATTGAACGGTTTTCCGCAAAGCCAACAGTTTTTTTAATAATACGGGATAGAAAATTATTAGTTACAAAAAAGTTGTAAAGATTCGGAACTAAGGATCCTAATTTAGAGATGGTACCAAAATTGGCAATGAGTCTGGATCTTAACGGTACCCCATTTGTATCATAATACTGTTGTAAAAATTCTGCTTTTAGTTTTGCTACATCTACATTGGAAGGGCATTCAGACTTACAACCTTTACAGCTCAAACATAAATCCATGACCTCATAAATTTCTTTATGATCAAAACGGTTTATTTTATTTGAATGGGTTAAAAATTCTCTTAAAATATTGGCCCTTGCTCTAGTTGTATTTTTTTCGTCTCTGGTAGCCATAAAAGAAGGGCACATGGTACCCCCAGACATTTCGGTCTTTCTGCAATCTCCAGACCCATTACATTGTTCTGCATGTTGCAACACATCCTGATCATGGTATCTGAAAATAGTATTGAAAGTGGGTGTTTTCTGACCAGGTTCATAGCGCAACATCGTATTCATCGATGGTGTATCAACTATTTTATTTGGATTAAAAAGGTGTTGTGGATCCCAGATATCTTTTACCTGTTTTAAAAGCTGATAGTTTTTTTTACCAACCATCTGCTCAATAAATTCACCTCTTAATCTACCATCACCATGTTCACCACTAAGGGAACCATTGTATTTTTTTACGAGTGTAGCGATTTCTTCTGCGATGGTTCTGAAAAGTCGATTACCCTCTTCTGTTTTTAAATTGATGATAGGTCTTAAATGAATTTCGCCGGATCCAGCGTGCGCATAATGCACAGAATATAATTGATGCTTCTTTAAAATTTCATTAAAGTCTCTGATATATGCAGGAAGATCATGTACATCTACTGCAGTATCTTCAATTACTGGAACAGCTTTTGCATCACCAGGCAGATTACTTAACAATCCCAATCCCGCTTTTCTGAGTGTCCATATTTTTTTGCAATCTGCTCCAAATAGGAGTGGAAAGTGGTAGCCCAAACCTGCGGCACGCATGTCTTTCTCTACATTTTTTGCAATTTCAATAACTTCTTCTTTTGTATCTCTGGCAAACTCAATCACAAGAATAGCACCAGGATCGCCCTGAACAAAAAAACGATTTTTGTTTTGTTCTATATTATCTTTTGTGCATTCCAAAATATAATGGTCAATCAATTCACTTGCAGAGGGATTGTATTGTAAGGCAATTAAATTTGCACGGAGAGATTCATCAATGCTATTAAAATGAACACAAAGTAAACCTTGCTCTTTTGGAGGAAGTGGTATGAGGTTCAATTTAATTTCAGTGATAAAAGCTAATGTACCTTCTGAACCTGCTATAAGTTTGCAAAAATTGAAATTGGGTTCACCTGCTGTAAATGGTGCAGAGTCTAACAAAACATCAATTGCATATCCGGTATTTCTTCTTTCAACTGATTTCTTGGGGAACTCTTTTCTTATTTCAACCTGATTGTCATAATTGCTTAGGATTGATCTGATATTTCGATAAATATTTGCTTCCAAATTTGTTCCTTCACATTTATCATGAAACGCATCAAGACTAAGCTCTTTAAAAACAGCTTCAGAACCATCACTTAGAATAGCTTTAATTTCTAGTAAATGTTCTCTGACGCTTCGATATATGATCGAATTACTTCCACATGAATTATTTCCAACCATTCCACCTATCATGGCCCTATTGGCTGTTGATGTTTCTGGACCAAACAATAAACCATATGGCTTCAAAAACATGTTTAACTCATCACGTATTACACCTGGTTGAACGCTAACCCAATGTTCTTTTTCGTTTATTTCTAGAATCTTAGTGAAATGCTTCGAAACGTCAACAATTATACCCTTTCCAACTACCTGACCAGCCAAAGAAGTTCCGGCAGTTCTTGGAATAAGTGAAGTTTGATTATTAGCGGCAAACCGAATCAGTTCTTTAATTCCCTGGGTTGATTTAGGAATAGCAACAGCAAGGGGCATTTCGCGATAAGCAGATGCATCTGTAGCATATAAAGTACGCATAGTTGTGTCGAAATAGAATTCACCATCAAAATCCTGACTTAACTGTTTTAAAAGCTCCTGCATTGCTTGTTTTTTCCTTGTAAACGATTGAATCACGCGAATTTACAGCTTTCCTCTTATGCTAGATTTAAATACTAATGAAAAGGATAAGTAATACTAAATCGGCATAATAACGCCGAAATATTTATACTAAATACAGATTAGTTGGTATTTCTACCGAACTATAAGTATTGCACTTTTACAATGCTTAAAGAGATACAAAACCAACTAAAACTAACGTATGGAATTCGAGATATATGGATCAATTATCGCATTAGCAGTCATTTTATTTTACTTGCATCCTGCGAAAAAATTATATAGAGACTAATTATTGATTAGTAAATAATATTCATTAGCTCCCAAACAAAATGGTTTGCTTTAAAAAGTGTGATCATTTATAGAACGTTTAATCTGTAGCCTTAAGAGAAGCCCCTAAATTTTAGGGGTTTCTTTATTTAGGCATAGCTTGATACTTCAACTTTTAATTAACTCATTTCTTTTAAAGCTTTGATTAGCACATCAAGTTCTTTTGTTAATGTAAATACATTTGGAGTAATTCTGCATCCGTGTACATTGGCACCATCAATTGCAACTGTATATATTTGATACTTCTTTAAAAGGGTTTCTGCCAGCAAACCTGGCTTCATTCCTTCAATACCTACATTAGCAATTGCGCAGGATCTTTCAGGTTGAACTGGGGTATTTACTACTATTTTACCCACTCCTCTAACTTTTGTAGTCCAATATTGCTGTAAATAACGAAGACGTGCTTCTTTTTTTTCAGCTCCTAATTTTAAATAATAGTCAATGGAATCAGATATTGCTAAATCGGTATGTACTGGATGGGTACCAATATGATTTAAACGACCAATTGATTCTAGTGTATCATTTTCTGCAAGCAATGGCCAAATCTTTTTTACTTTTTCTTTACGAACATATAAAATTCCTGAACCCAATGGCACACTTAACCATTTATGTAAACTTGCTCCATAATAATCGCAGTGTAAGTCGGGGATATTAAATTGAATATGCGCAAATGCGTGAGCACCATCTACCATTACTTCTACGCCCTTGCTATGCGCCATATCACAGATCTTTTGAACTGGTAAAATTTGTCCCGTAATATTTACCATCTGTGGAATCATCAATAGTTTTGTTTTTGATGTAATGGCATTTGCATACATCTGTACAATTTCATCATCGCTTTGTGGATGATTCGGTATTGATAATACTTTATTGACGATGCCAAATCGTTTAGCCGATTGTTTAAACATCTCTAACATAGAACCATAATCCTGTTCAGCCATGATAGCTTCATCGCCTGCTTGCCAGGGGAACCCTCCAATGATCATATCTAATGACTCAGTAGTATTCCTTGTTAAAATCAATTCATCAGCACTACATCCTGCAATATTTGCAAGTTTAGTTACCATGCTTTTTTTATTGTCGAATTGCACGGTTCTCATATAGTAAGATCCCTGATAATTTACTTCTCTCACATGTTCGATGAATTTTTCAAGAATCGGCTGGGGCAGAATATTATAATATCCATTTTCGAGATTAATGTACTCTGGTTTTAGTTGATAGTGACTTCTGATGGCGGACCAGAAATCTTCGTCTGTTGCTAATTCTTTAGCAGATTTGTTTTCGATTGATTTAATCAATGATTGAAGAGAGTCTGATTTAAATGAGGAGCCAATTCCTACCAAGGCTAGGCCTTTTAAAAAACTTCTTTTGTCCATATAGTAACTGTAAACTGATGAATAAATGATAGATTCAATTTTGAATATCGGAAATTTACATCGAAATAGAGACTCTTTCTTTTATTGTAAAATATGCTATATGCAAACCTGGATTATTTATGCACTTTTATCTGCATTTTTTGCTGCATTAACAGCCATTTTTGGAAAACTAGGTTTGAAGTCAATTGATTCAGACCTGGCAACTGCCATTCGTACCTTCTTTGTGTTAGTCATTACTTGTGGATTTGTTTTTTTTCGGAGTAAAGCGGATGGTATTTATCATTTATCAAAGCAAAATTGGTTGATGCTTATTTTATCAGCAATTGCCACAGGTTTATCTTGGTTATTCTATTATCGGGCGATGCAAATAGGCAAGGTTTCGGAAGTTAATATCATTGATAAAACCAGTATTGTAATTACTTTGGTACTTGCTTTTATATTCTTAAAAGAGCCATTAACCCCGAAGATTCTCCTGAGTGCAGGGTTGATATTTGCCGGAATGATTGTAATGGTTTGGAAATAAGATTAAGTTTGTATGATGCAAGTGTTCAATACGAATAGCAAAATAATAATTACCTGTCATAAATGGTTATCTCCAGCACTAAGTAAAGAAGTAAAGGAATTAGGTTTTGAAATTGATAGGTCGTTTCAAACAGGGGTAGAATTAACGGGAACTTTGATTGATTGTATCAAATTGAACCTGCATTTGAGATGTGCCAGCCAGGTAATGTATTCCCTAAAAAGCTTTATTTGCAATGATCCTGATGAGTTATATAAAAATTTGGTGACTTTAGAATGGGAAAAATTGATTCAGGCGGATGGATATTTTTCAGTAACCAGTAATGTGTTTCATACTACCATACAAACCAACCTCTTTGCCAATCTACGTGTAAAAGATGCTATTGTAGATAGGATGCGCGAGACAACCAATTCACGACCTAGTTCAGGATCAGAATTAACTGGAGCTGTAGTATATCTGTTCTGGAAACATGAGGAGGCGGAGGTATTTTTAGATACTTCAGGAGAAACACTTGCTAAGCACGGGTATCGGAAGTTACCCGGGAAAGCCCCTATGTTAGAAGCTTTAGCAGCTGCAACCATTCTTTCCACTAAATGGAACAAAAAGGCACCGTTTATTAATCCAATGTGTGGTTCAGGAACTTTGGCCATAGAAGCAGCATTAATTGCTACCAATCGTGTTCCGGGGCTTTTAAGAACTAATTATGCTTTTATGCATATCAAAGGTTATTTACAAGAGTACTATTTAAACTTTCGGAATCAACTGGAAGCACAAATTCACACCCCCGAGGGATTGAAAATTATAGCATCTGACTTAAGCGATAAAGCCATTTCAATTGCTAAAATAAATGCAGCGGTAGCTGGGGTAGAAGACCTAATTGATTTTGAAGTTTGCGATTTCGCAACCACTAGTCTACCTATCAGTGAAGGGGCTGTAATTATGTTTAATCCTGAATATGGTGAAAGACTAGGGGATGAAATTGAATTAAATGCTACTTATGCCCGAATGGGAGATTTTCTGAAGAATCAGTGTAAAGGCTATACTGGCTATATTTTCACCGGTAACCTTGATCTGGCAAAGAAAATACGTCTTAAACCAAGTCGTCGCATTGAATTTTATAATGCAACAATTGATTGTAGATTACTAGAGTATGAGTTATATGCGGGTACCAGACGAACAGATAAAATCGAGATGGCTGGTTCCTAGCAAGTTTTCCTTCTATTATTCATCTATTTGTAAACCAATTATTTAATACAAATTAGGGCTGATTTTTTTTGTAAATGGTGAATTATTGTCGTAACTTTTATTAACAAAACTTTAAGTTATGCATCAATACCACATTGTTTCCAAAATCGCCATCTATTTGCTCGCGGTGGTGATGATTGTTTTTGGAGTTTTTTATTTTATTAACCCCAGAGATTTGGTTGTTTTTATTCCATCCTATGTCCCCGGGGGAATTATGTTTGCTTATTTTGTTGGTACAGCCTTTATTCTGGTAGGAATCTCTTTTTTAACCAATCAGATGGTAAAGATTTTTGGCTATGCACTAGCAATCTTATTATTTCTTTTTGTATTGTTAATTCACCTGCCCAATTGGCTGAATGCCGGGGATAAGGAAATGAAAATGCTAGCATTTATTAATCTCTTGAAAGACACAGCTATCGCAGCATTTGCATTGCATATTGCTGCTGGAGCGCACCACCAGCATTTGCATTTAGAAGATAGTGATTAGATCTATCTAAAGACTTTATTAAGGGGTGTAAATTACATCCCTTAATATTTTAATACCTGAAGAAAAATTGTTTTGGTAGTATTTTAACATGCACAGATTTAGCGCTAAGAAGTTCTCCATCAACTTGAATGGGTAATTCGTTTTTAGATTCAATATGGAATATTTTACCTCTTCTGCCAATAGTAAATGGGAGAGAGGTATGCTTACCTGATTTAAGAACTGGAAGATATCTTAGTCTTTGTAGTATTGATAATTTTTTACACAAAAAAAGATCTAATTCTCCATCATCGATTGCTGCATCTGGTGTTATCATAAACCCACCACCCGCTCTTGAAGAGTTATTGATGATGACCAGTAAAAATTTATCTTTCCATTTCTCGTCACCCACACTTATTTGAAATTCTTTTTCGCGAAAACCCAGAATTTTTATTAGTACTGCTAGCATGTATCCAATTTGGCCACCGAGGAATCGAATGGCATTCATCGATTTCAAAATTTCACCATCAAATCCAATTCCAAAACTATTAATGAAAAGTGTGTCATTACATTTGCCAACATCTATTGCTTTGGGGTCTGACTGTAATACTTTTTCAAAAATGGTTTTATTGGAAGCGTCACCATATAATTTCCATGAAAAATCATTTCCGGTTCCCGTTTTAAATAAGGCAAGCGGAGTTTTGCAATTTGGAAATTTGTTAATAAAATAATTAATACTACCATCGCCCCCCATGATCCATATATCCGAAAAAGATTGAAAATTTTCTGGCCAGTTATTGTGAAAAACAACAAATGGGATTTGCTTTTGAATCAATTCTTTTTCTAGCCAAACAATTAATTTTAGTGAATCGCCATTACCAGCTAGTGGGTTTGCTAAAATGGCTATTGAAGTAATTGATTGTTTAGTTGAAATATCAGTCATCAAGTTGATTTAGGTATCGTAAAGCTCATCGTTGTTCCTTTATTCAGTTCGCTTTTTATTTGTAAACGGCCTCCATTAATTTCAATGAATTCTTTTGTGAGTAACAGACCTAATCCAATTCCTTTTTCACCAAATGTTCCAACCGCACTTTTCATGGTAGTATTATTCAATATATTATTAACCTGCTCTTCAGTAAGTCCTGTTCCTTCATCAATTACAGATAGTTCAATAAAATCGCCGGTATCAATTAGATTAAATTGAATGATTGAATTTTGTTTTGAAAACTTGATGGCATTACTAGTAAAGTTTCTAAGAATAATATCCATATGATTTTTATCGATAAATACCATTGAGGAGTGGCATTTATTAATCAACTCAATATTTTTTTTGAGTGCTATGTCTTCAAAAAAGTGAATATTTTTCTCTACTGATTCATAAACATCAAGGAATACTTTATTTACTTTAATGCCTTTTAATTGAGAGGAGGACCAATTTAATAAGCTTTCTAATGTGTTTACTAAATTAGACGTGTTTTTTATAATATTGGGCATTTGATTTTCTAAGGAGCTAAATGGTAATTTATTGTCACCTACTGCTTTGAAAATTAGTTGTAAATTTTTTGAAGGCCCAAGAAGATCATGACTAATGATTGAAAATAATTTGTCTTTATCACTATTGATCTTTTCTAATTCAAGGTTTTGTATTTTAATAATTTCATTCTTTTCTACTAATGATTTATTTACAAATTGTAATCTTCGATAAAAAACTATAAATATTATCAAGACACTAATAATGGCTATGATGATGAACTGGAAATAAAAAGAAATCACTTTTTTATTTTCAATTTCCTCCTTTAACTCATTGATTTTATTCATATTTCTATCTATCTCATCTCTTTGAATTATTTTTTTTATTTGGCTTTCTTTTTCACTTTTTGCCTTTGAAATTTGAAGTTCAAATGCTTTTGCATAGAATTTACTTGCATTACTAAAGTCTTTATTCGCATAAAACCTTTTAGCTAAATAAGTATATATATCTATGCTCTGTGATAGAAATACATTTTCTAGAGATGGATTCGGGTCTAAGATTTGCTTTAATAAACTATAGGAACTATCAAGGTATAAATTAGCTAAGTCCGTTTTATTTTGTTTTGTATAGATTTCACTCAGCTCGATGTAAGAATTCATGGCACTCCCATACTCATAAAATGCTAAACTGACTTTTATATCTTCATTTAAATAGGCAATTGCTTTATCAAAATTACCTTGCCTATAATAGATGTCGCCAATATTACCCTTAGTAATTCCAATCCATGC
>JBAXHC010000043.1:0-25474 GCA_037139075.1 Bacteroidota bacterium | reverse complement strand
ATCATCAAAATTTGTGTTTTGTAACATTCGTCACATAATAAGAATAATAAGTCTGTTAGCTTTATTTAATCAAATAATACCCCTTTAATAAACTAACAAAATCAACGAAATGAAAAAAAACATGGGAACAATCGACAAGACAATTCGATTAATTGTAGCAATTGTATTTGCTATACTGTATTTTACAAATGTTGTAACTGGAACTTTAGGATTAGTATTAGTGGTGCTTGGAGCAGTTTTTGTATTAACTAGCTTAGTAAGTTTTTGTCCTTTGTATTTACCTTTTGGAATCAGCACTTGCAAAACTAAAGAATAACGCCTTTAGATATTATAAAATGAATTAGGCCTATCATTAGCCTAATTCATTTTTTTTGAAAGAACCCGCCAGTAATTATATTTATCTAAATAAAGAGCATATGTGAGCCAACTCCTGTGGCTTGTTTATAAAAATCACCTACGGTTAACACTCCATCTAATTCGGGGAACATGTCTGCTTTTTCGTAATGAAACATTTCCATCGCTAATTTGCAAGCCCATAATTTAACGCCTGAGGCTTTTAATATTTCGAGAAATTCTCGTACTTCTGGCATATCCAGTTTTTCCATTTCTTTTTTCATCATACTGGTTGCCAATGCTTCCATACCGGGCAAACCGCCCAACATGGTAGGCATGTGCATTGCAGGATTACCAACTGTAGCTACGTGTAAATGATCTAGTTTTTTATTATGAATTGCTTCTAATCCAAAAAAAGTAAAAAACATTTCCGCTTCAATACCTTCCATTCTGGCACCATTGGCTAAAACAAATGCAGCATATACATTTTCGATGGAGGCTTTAGAAAGGATGATCATCATCTTTCTGATCTCGCCATTACTTTCACTCATGATTATAATTTTATATTTTGATTAAATACAACCAGCTGGTTTAGGAACACCTGCAATTTTGGTTGCTGTTTTTAAAGGGGCATTGGGGAAGAGCGCATAAAACTCTTTGATATCTACGATACCACTCTTTCCAATTTTGCGAATACTTAAAGCCACTTCGTTTTTTACTTCAGCTTGAATATAATTGATCAGCTCCCAATGCTTTGGTGTTAGTTCAACTTTTGATTCAACTGCTAATGCTTCACCGATTTCTTTGTTCCACTCACTAAAATTGGTCATGAAACCCTCTTCGTTTACCTGAATTGTTTTACCTGCGATTAACTTTTCCATAAAATGGTTTTATTGTTGGTTAAAAATTTTTTCCTGCTGTTTTCATGTGCGAGCCTACAAATGGAATTGGTATGCCTTTTAATAACATATTCCAATAGATCCATCTGAATGCTAATTTTCCCCAATGATTCAACATACTCTCTTTCAACAATTGCAAGGGACCAATTCCAGGGAAAGGGAATAATCCTGAAACTGGTTCGTGGGTATAATTGAAATCTATTAAAAGTGCTTTGTTGTGTCCTGTTTCGATAAAACAATTGGCATGACCGTCGAAATTGGCAGACAATGGTTCGTTGTTTACATAATGCAGAATATTCTCTGTAAGTATTTCAGCTTCAAAATGCGCTACTGAACCTGCTTTCGAAGCTGGAACATTGGTTGCATCTCCAATTACAAAAATATTTTCGAATGCTTTAGACTGAAGTGTTGCTTTATCTGTTGGCACATAATTAAGTTCATCCCCCAAACCAGAACGTTCCATCAATTCATCGCCCTTATTGGTTGGAACAGTTACTAGTAAGTCAAATGGAATTGATTTGCCACCATAATCAACTATCGTTTTCAATTCATTATTCACTTCAGCAATTGCAAAATCAGATTCAATAACAATATTTTTTTCCGCTAATAAATGTTCTAATGCTGCAGTTGATTTGGGTTTGGTAAAAGCACCACTCAAAGGAGTGACATAAGTAATATTAACTTTTTCGCGCATTTTTTTGTGCTCAAAAAAAGCATCTGCCAGAAAAGCAAACTCTAATGGAGCTACTGGGCATTTAATAGGCATTTCTGTAATATGAACCACCAAATTGCCACCTTCCCAATGACGTAATTTATCTCTTAAGGCTAGCGCTCCTTCAAAAGTATAAAAATCAAAAACAGATTTCTGCCACTCTGAGCCTGACATTCCCTCTATTTCTTCAGGAGCAATTTTTGCTCCAGTTGCAATAATCAATAAATCATACTTCATTATTTCACCTTCACTCAAAATGATTTTATTTTCCTTTGCATCAATTTTCTCTATTTTCTGTTGAATCAATTCAACATTCGAAGGGATAAAGTCTTTGATATTTTTAATAATATTAGAAGGCTGATAGATATCAAATGGCAGGAATAAATACCCGGGCTGATAATGGTGTTCCTTTCTTTCATCAATAATGCTAATCTCCCATTCTTTCCGATCTAACTTTTTATTCAGGTGGTTTGCCATCATCGTTCCTGCTGTTCCTGCACCTAAAATGACTAAACTTTTCATACTGTTTTTTTATGTGATTAATGACAACACAAATGTCAAACAGACATTTAAACAGCTCTGTGATGTTAGTTACATAAGGATATGATTTATATCAGCTTTCCCTAATAACTAATTAATGTCTAAACAGTCAAATAAATTATAGCGTGACATATGTTACCGATAGGCAAAATGCTGTCGGGTACTTTTGCATCAAATTGAAAATTCATGAACCCAAAATGGTCCTTTAAGTTTTTACTTTCACTTAGTTTATTACTTTTTTTCATGCAAATGGAAAAGGTTTCAGCGCAGGATAGTACTAGATTTCTTAGTTTGAGCGATGCTATAGCAAATAGTTTGCAAAACAATCAATCGGTTCAATTAGCGCAGCAAGATGAGAAAATTGCTAATGCCAAGTACAACCAAACCCAGGCAATATATCTGCCTCAGGTTGGATTTAGCTACACAGCTATGAGTACAAACAACCCATTAAATGCTTTTGGATTTAAACTACAGCAGAAGTCAATCACCATGAACGACTTCAATCCGGATTTATTGAATCACCCAAATGGCACGCCTGATTTTACAACAAAATTGGATGTAATGCAACCCATCATCAATATGGATATGTGGTATCAGAAAAAAGCAGCGGCTAAACAAACTGAAATTTATCAGTTTCAAACGGAGCGTACTAAAGAGTATATCCGTTTTGAAGTTCAGAAGGCTTACTTACAACTTGCATTCGCTTATGATGCAATGAAAGTTTTAGAAGATGCCATCAAAACATCAAAAGCTGTAAACAAGTTTGCTGCTGATCATTTTGAACAGGGATTAATTCAGAAGTCGGATGTACTGAATACAGAAGTACATATCAAGATGGTTGAATCGAATCTTGCCAAAGCAAATTCGAATATCAGAAACGCCTCCGATTATCTAAGTTTTCTAATGCACCTTCCAACAGGTGTGATTTATAAAGTTAATGAGCCTAGTGCAGGCAATTCAACTGGTGCTGACAATAGTATGAAGCTTACTGATTCGAGATCAGATTTTTTAGCGATGCAAAAAGCGATTGAAGCCTCTGATTATGCGATTGCTTCTTCAAAAAAATCTTACCTACCCAGATTAAACGCCTTTGGCTCTTATCAATTAAATGATAGTAGAATGTTAGGATTTGGAGCAAATGCTTATTTAGCTGGACTTCAATTATCATGGGACATCTTTAGTGGTAATAAAACAAAAAATAACATAACCACTCAAACACTTGAACGCAATAAATTAAAAGATCAGTTAACACAACAAAAAGATCAGAGTCAGGTAGAGCTTAATAAAGCATTACGCGATTTAAATGATGCAAATTTCGAAGTAAAGCAACAGGAAAAATCCATAGAACAGGCATCAGAAGCCTTACGCATCTTACAAAACAGGTATGAACAAGGACTTTCAAATACTACTGATTTGTTAATGGCATCAACCCAATTATCACAACAACAATTATTAAAAGCACAGGCATTGCTAACAAGTAATATCACAAAAGCCTACATACAATTTCTAACCAGTTCTTTCAACAAATAAATCCACTCATTACTATATAAATTTTATGAAAAGAAATATTTATTTAATCGGTTTAATCTTAGTAACAATCATCAGCAGTTGTTCATCGAAAAAAGAGGAAAAAACAAATACAGCAGATAGTGCTATTTTGGTAGCAGTTGCAAGTCCCTCTTCGAACAACTCAAAAGAGCTCAATTTTAGTGGACAGATAGAGGCATCTCAAACGGTTAATATCAGTACCCGTATCATGGGGTTCATCACTGCTATCAATGTAAAAGTAGGTGACCATGTTAATAAGGGTCAATTATTGGTATCTATCAGCAATGATGATATCAAAGCAAAAAGAGCGCAAACCGATGCTATGATTTCAGAGGCAGAAGCATCTTATAATAATGCTAAAAAAGATCAAGACCGGTTCAACAACTTATATAAACAACAAAGTGCTTCTGCAAAAGAATTAGACAATATTAATTTACAATATAATTCTGCAAAGTCAAGATTAGAAGCTGCCAAGCAAATGCGCAATGAAGTAAGTGCCATGATGAGTTACGCTCAATTAACCGCTCCTTTCTCAGGTATTGTAAGTCAGAAAATGATGGATGCAGGAAGCATGGCTAGTCCGGGTATGCCCATTCTTACCATTGAACAAGCAGGAGTTTTACAAGTAAGTGCTTCTGTGCCTGAAAACAATATTCAGCAACTACAATTGGGTTCAAAAGCAACTGTTCAAATTCAATCGGCTGATAAAACATTTCAATCAACCGTTAGTCAGATTAATCCATCGTCTCAATTTACAGGCGGTCAGTTTATCGTAAAAATAAAAATCCCAGAATCAGCTCAAAAAGGATTTTATGCTGGCATGTATGCCAATATAGCGATCCCTTTAAAAAATGCAATTACTACAACTACAATTGAAGACGCAATACTTGTGCCATTAACCGCTATTGAAAATAAAAACCAATTAACAGGTTTATTTACGGTTAGCAGCAATAACCATGCAATACTGCGTTGGGTAAGACTGGGTAAAACATATGGTGATAAAGTGGAAGTATTAAGTGGCTTAGAAAAGAATGAAAACTTTATTATCAGTGCAGAAGGAAAACTATTTAACGGAGCAAGCGTAAAAACGAAATAATTAATAAGATATGAAATGAGCCTATATAAATTTTGATGGCAAGCAAAATCATTATTAGCGAATTACATGTAACCAAAATTAATAAATAAACACATGAAAAATGGTTTTTCAGGAAATATAGCAAAGTCATTTCTGCAGTCGAAATTAACGATCCTGCTGATGATAGCATTTTTATTGATCGGTGCATATAGTACTTTTCTAATTCCTCGGGAAGAGGAGCCTCAGATTCAAGTACCTATGGCTGATATTTTTATTGGGTATCCTGGTGCTGAACCAAAGGATGTAGAAACCAAGGTTGCTGCACCTATGGAGAAAATGATCTCGAATGTTAAGGGAGTTGAATATGTGTATTCAACATCCATGAAAGGACAGGCCATGCTTATTGTCCAGTTCCAAGTAGGTGAAGATGTGGAACGTTCATTAGTAAAATTATATAGCGAGTTGATGAAGAATATGGATAAAATGCCGCAGGGTGTTACCATGCCATTAATCAAAACTCGTGCTATTGATGATGTGCCAGTATTTGGTATCACGCTATGGAGCGAAACTTATGATGATTATCGTTTAAAGCAGATCGGGCAAGAATTAAGTAGTGAGATCAAGAAGATCAATGATGTATCTGACATCAATATTCTTGGAGGCAGAAGCAGGGAGATTAAAGTGCTGGTTGATAAAAATAAGATGGCAGAAAACCATGTGGATTTTTTATCGATGAGTAAATTAATTCAAGGTAGTAATATGCAAATGCAGCATGGAACCTTATTACAAAAAGATACTGCCATCACTGTTGAAACGGGAAACTTTTTACATAGTTCTGATGATGTAGCCAATTTGATTGTTGGTATGAATCAGCAGCAACCTGTTTATTTAAAGCAGGTAGCTAAGGTAGAAGATGGGCCAGAAACTTCTAATCAATATGTATTATTTGGATATGGCAAAGCTTCAGAGAAATTGGGGAAGGATCATCCCTCTAACTATCCAGCAATCACCTTATCAGTAGCAAAGAAAAAAGGTGCCGATGCAATGAAATTGTCTGAAGAAATTTTGGCAAAAATAAACCATATTAAAAAGGATTTAATTCCGAATGAAGTACAATTAACTGTTTCTAGAAACTATGGAGAAACAGCAAGTGAAAAGGTTTCAGAATTATTGTTTCACTTGTTTATCAGTATTGTGGTGGTTACCTTATTTGTAATGTTAGCCATGGGATGGAGAGGCGGATTGGTTGTGTTCTTATCTGTACCAGTAACTTTTGCATTAACGCTTTTTGCTTATTACTTCATGCATTATACATTAAACCGTATTACCTTATTTGCTTTGGTATTTATAACGGGAATTGTGGTAGATGATAGTATCATCATTGCTGAAAACATGCACAGGCACTTTAAAATGAAGAAGCTGCCACCATTACAAGCTGCCATCTATGCCATTAATGAAGTAGGGAATCCTACCATTCTTGCCACTTTCACAGTTGTTGCGGCAGTATTGCCAATGGCTTTTGTTTCAGGTATGATGGGACCTTATATGAGTCCTATGCCAATTGGTGCATCTATTGCCATGATGCTTTCATTAATTGTTGCATTAACACTCACCCCCTATCTTGGTTATATCTTTTTACGTGAAAAAGAACATAAAGGATTAGAACATGAAGAAGAGAAACCACACACATTAGAATCAACAGGAATTTATAAAATTTATAAAGCTTTTATACAACCATTATTAGAATCACGTGGAAAGCGTTGGACATTTATTATCAGCATTGTAGTTATTTTATTGGCATCAATGATGCTATTTTATACAAAGTCAGTTGCAGTTAAAATGTTGCCCTTTGATAATAAGAATGAGTTTCAGGTTGTGATTGATATGCCAGAAGGAACTACACTTGAAAAAACACAAGCAGTAGCCAGGGATATCGGTGATTATGTATCGCAGCAAAAAATGGTGGAGAACTATCAAACTTATATTGGCATTTCTGCACCTATTAGTTTTAATGGATTAGTGCGGCACTACGACTTGCGCAGGGCAGAAAACATGGCAGATATTCAGGTGAATTTGGTGGACAAAAAAGATCGAAGCATACAGAGTCATGGTATAGCAAAAGAAATGCGTGAACCAATTCAGGCAATTGCAAAAAAATATAATGCAAATGTGAAGATCGTGGAGGTACCCCCCGGACCTCCTGTTCTTTCAACACTTGTGGCTGAAATATATGGACCAAATTATGAAGAGCAAATTAAAATTGCAGCGCAGGTAAAAGCCTTGATTGCAAGAACATCTGACGTGGTGGATGTTGACTGGATGGTAGAGGCAGATCAGCCTGGATATCATATTACGGTTGACAAAGAAAAAGCAATGCACTATGGTATTGCCACAGCTCAAGTTGCAGCTACAGTTAATGCAGCGGTTTCTGGAATGACAGTTGGCAATTTATATCAACCGGCATCTTTTAATCAAACAGGTATTAAAATGCAATTGAGTGATGCTAATAAGAGCAACATAGAAGATGTTTTGGATGTAAAAGTTGTTGGAGCGCAAGGCAATACAGTTCCATTAAGAGATTTAGTAGTTGTGAATAAAGAAACGCAACAAAAAAATATCTATCGTAAGAATCAGAAAGAAGTAGTGTATGTGTTAGCCGATATGGCAGGAAATTTAGAAAGTCCATCCTATGCAATTGCAAAAGTTTCTGATAGCCTGAAGACTATTAAAGTACCAAAAGGATTTACACTTGCTGAGGAGTATACGCATCAACCAACCTTGGAAGATAATTTTTCTTTGAAATGGGATGGAGAGTGGCAGATTACTTATGAAGTGTTTAGAGATTTGGGGATTGCCTTTGCGGTCGTGATTTTAATGATCTATATATTGATTGTTGGATGGTTTCAGAATTTTGTGGTTCCCTTGGTGATGCTTGCTGCCATTCCATTATCATTAATTGGAATTGTTCTTGGTCACTGGATGATGCATGCCTACTTTACTGCAACTTCAATGATTGGCTTTATTGCACTAGCGGGTGTGATGGTAAGAAACTCGGTACTATTAATTGATTTTATAAATATTCGATTACGCGAAGGAGTACCATTGAAACAGGCAATTATAGAAGCAGGGGCAGTAAGAACAACCCCAATTCTATTAACAGCAGGAGCGGTGGTATTAGGGGCTGTGATTATTTTGTTTGACCCAATTTTCCAGGGACTAGCCATATCATTAATGGGTGGAACAATTACCTCAACATTCCTAACCCTATTAGTGGTACCGGTATTGTATTATAAAATGATGCGAAAAAAATATCCAATCAAATAAAAATAAAAAAATGAAATTTTTTATAGTAACCTGTATTAAAGAAAATCAAGAAACTGTTCAGAAAATATTAAGGACCGCCAACATTAGAGTGTATAGTTCCACTGATATTGTGGGATTTAAAGACAATCAAAATCCAAATTTATTGGAAGAGTGGTTTGCCGCTGGAGATGAACAATGTGATTCAACCATGATATTTAGTTTCACTGCTGACGAAAATGCGGCAAACGCAATGAATCTAATTATTGACTATAACCTTCAAAATAAAAGTGATTTTCCAATCAGAGCATTTATAGTTCCGGTTGAAAAAGCAAGTTTTTAAAAAATTAAAAATAAAAAATGAGAGAAAGAATTGTAAGAGCAGTAGCAGGCAGTTTAGTATTATTAAGTATTGTGTTAACAAATACAGTAAACCCAAACTGGATATGGCTTGGTGTATTCGTGGGTGCGAACTTACTCCAAAGTTCAATTACTAAATTTTGTCCATTGGAGAAAATATTAGTTGCAATTGGAGTGAAATAAATTAAAAAAGACACAAAATGAAAAAAGACATCAAAATACTTGGATCTGGTTGTACTAAATGTAAAACCACTTATGACAATGTTCATGCAGCTTTAAAAGAAACTGGAATAGAAGCAACTGTAACAAAGATTGAGGACCTTGAAGAAATGATAAAGTACAATGTACTCACTACTCCAGTTTTAATGATCGACGGTGTTGCTAAAATAAAGGGTAGAGTTCCCGAAGTAAGAGAAATCAAGGAATTACTAACCGCATTATAAAATTCAATCTCCCATAATTAAGGAAAAGATGCATTGCAACATGAAATCATGTTGCAATGCATCAAAATATAAAAAAGGTAATTGCAGTTTCACTTAAAGAAGTTTGATATGTTTAATTGGTTACAATATTTTGCTGATTGGCTTATCTATTCGGTATTTGGCATTTCTTCAACAACACATTTGGGAGAGGCCTTAAATTTCTTTGTATTTGATAGTTTGAAAATATTTGTATTGCTTTTTGTAATTACAACTATCATGGGAATTGTAAATTCCTATTTTCCTGTGGAAAAGGTTCGTAATTTTCTTAGTCACAATAAAATGTACGGACTTGAATATTTATTTGCCTCAACCTTCGGGGTAATAACACCTTTTTGTTCTTGTTCGTCCGTACCATTATTTATTGGTTTCGTAAAAGGTGGAATACCATTGGGTATCACATTTACTTATTTAATTACTGCTCCATTAGTTAATGAAGTTGCCATAGCCATTTTTCTAGGGGCATTTGGATTTAAAGTAACAGCCATTTATGTTAGTACTGGTATTATTTTAGGTATCATAGGTGGATTTATATTGGGAAAACTAAAGTTAGAAAAACAATTATCTCCATGGGTGCAAAACATCATTAACAATTCACAAAACGAGGAAGAATTAAAAGAGGAACAACTTTCAATAATTCAACGATTACCTAACATATTTAAAGAGGCTTTCAATATTGTCAAAGGTGTTTCAATTTATATTATAGTGGGTATTGCCATTGGTGGTGCCATGCATGGATTTTTACCAACCGGTTTTTTTGAGCACTATATCAATAAGGGTCAGTGGTATGCAGTTCCACTTGCAGTGCTGATGGGTGTTCCTATGTATAGTAATGCGGCAGGTGTTATTCCAGTTGTACAAGTATTAGTAGCAAAAGGTGTTCCTCTAGGAACTGCCATTGCATTTATGATGGGAGTAATTGGTTTATCATTGCCCGAAGCAATGCTATTAAAAAAAGTAATGACCTGGAAATTGATAGCCATTTATTTTGGAACAATCGCTTTTTTTATGATGATCTCAGGTTACTTATTTAATGCTTTTTTATAAATGCAACTTTTCATTAAAAGAATTTAGCAATTTTATTTCATTTCGATATAGGATAATTCTCCCCTCATTTTCCATTTGTTTAAGAAGCCTAGATATCACAACTCTGGTAGAAGACAACTCCTCTGCAATGAGGTTATGAGAAACTTTAATAACGCTTGATCCAGTAAGTTTTTGTTTTTCTCTTAGGTAACTTTCAACTCTTTCATCCAATTTATGAAAAGCAATTGATTCAATTGATTTCAAAAGCTCTAAAAATCTTTCATTGAAACCGCGCATGATATATTTTTTCCAGCTTGGGTACTTACACAACCATTCATCTAACTTAACATGTGGGATAGATATTAATTCCACAGTATCCTCAGCAACTGCTTTTACTTCACTCTTTTTTGCTTCCAAACAACAACTATAGGCCATGGAGCAACTTTCACTACTTGACAAATAGTACAGTAATAGTTCATTACCATTCTCATCTATTTTATAAACTTTCACGGTTCCTTCCAAAATAATTGGCATCATACGGATATATTTTCCATAATCCATAATATGTGCCCCCTCCTCGAATCTTTGCCACACACCGAATTCTTGAATTTCCTGAATTAATTGTGGCTCAAAAACAAGTTGTAGTTTTTCAAATCGGTTCATATAGATTTTAGTCTAATTTATGAATGTAGACTATTTTTAATCTAACCAAGGAAATCTATCAAACTTGTAACATTTAACTATCTAAAATGCAATAAAAAAGCCATAGATAATGATATCATATGGCTTCCTTAACATTAACCAACAATTTTAACTACAGAACTGATTAATAAAATCCCAGGTCCCTCCATTTATTACGTTCTTAAACCCATTTATATCGAGATATGCTTTTGCCTGAGAACTACGTCCACCACTTCTGCAAAAAACAATAATGTTTGTTTTATTTTTAAACTGATCTAATTCATTAGGTATAGTATGTAAAGGAATATTTGTTGAGCCCTTAATATGCCCCTCTGCAAATTCAGCTTCAGTTCTAACATCAACAAGAAAAGCACCATCTTTAATTAACTGCTTATAATTGATATCATTCATAATAGAAGACATTTGGGTTGAAAAATTCATATTTTTTTGTTTTAGTATTTTTTAAAATTTATCAATAGTGCAAGTAATAAATGATTTTGCCTTACTCATAAAATTATTATGTCCAATTTCCGGATAACCAATTTCATACAACTTAGAAATTATTTGTTCCCGATCTAAAGCAACTCCAGAAACATTTACTGTACCCTCTTCTTTTGAAACAATAACACTTGCTACACCATTTATTTTTGAGAGCTCAGTTTGTATAGTATTGACACAACCTCCACACTTAATATTTAATGCATGTATTTGATGAGTTACCATAACTTTTATTTACAATGTAAAGGTAAAATCAAGCCCCTACATTGACAGTAACAAAAGTTACAATATCTCTTTAAAATAATTTAGTCGCAACAAATTGAATCACATCGGCAATACCATCATGAAAGGATCCTTCTTTTAAAGTAGTTTGTATATTTTGAATTAAATCAAATCTTAAACTTGAGAAATCGCTTTGTAACATTTCTAATGTATACAGCATGGACAATTCTTTCGGGCCGCCGGAATTATTTTTTAATTGTTGGGGGTTAAATGCTTCTAAAATGATCTTCCCGCCCGGTCTCAACCAACTGATCGCTTTTTTATGTATTTGGGCCCGTTGAGTAGTAGAAAAATGAGCGTAAATAAAAGCTACTACATCTACACTATTTTCAGGATAATTAATTAATGACGCATCATCAATTTCATAGTTTATTTCAACGCCCTTTTTAATAGCTAATTGTAAAGCTTTATTTTTCCCTTCTAGACTTCCATCAAATGCGTTTACTTTCCATCCTTTAGTTGCGGCATAGACTGCATTGCGACCTTCCCCTTCGCAAGGAAGTATTAAACTGCCAATTTTCAATTCATTAATTTGAGTAGCAAAAAAATGATTGGGTTCTTCCCCATATATATAATCCACACTTTTATAGCGTTGATTCCAAAATTGATCTCTTTCTTTTTCCATGTATTTTATTAATTGGGATCTACGAATGTCCCTTAACAACAATCTTTATAATCTTCCAGTTCAATATAAAGAACCTTATAATTTGGAACGGTATAAACTTTCTCCAAAATAGTGTGAAGTTGGTTGGTATTGGCGGATAATATTCATCCGAATATTTTGTTATGATTGATCTATTTGACATATCTGGTTTTTAGAGTTGTATTAATTTATTCAGGTATCAACCACCAAAACGGCTTACCCTTTGCTTTATATAAAAACATATAATGCATTGCCCATTTTAACCAATGACCAGCTAATCCAGGCTCACCCATTGTAGTATTAATATCTCTTCCCCAATCCGGAAATCTTTCCCAATCCGGAACTACAGGGCTAACTGTCATAGTTGCCGCTGTTCCTTTTGTCATTCCAAAACCTGCTGATACAATACAAGCAGCACCCATTCTACCCATACTTGCTTTGTGTTTAATTTCAGGGTTACCAGTTTTAACCCATGAAATAATATTTTCTGCCGTAACTTTTCCCATAACACCAGAAGGCATCCCAGTTCTTGGCGCAGTAGCAAAAATGGGCGTTCCATTTTTACTTTTCATTGGTTTAGATATGGAATGAGGCGGAGCAAATGCAATGCCGGGAGCGAATATATTTGGGTAGGAAGGATTTTGATATGTTTCGGGCCAATCATTAACCGACCACTCCTCAAATGGTTTTACTGTATAATCAGCATCAACTTTCATCAAACCATTTGCTGCAAACAATTTATCTGAGATATCATTTCCTTGTTTATCAAATGCTTTAAAACCATGCCCGGAAAAACCCGGAATAAGCATTGCAAAATCATAAGACTGTTCTAAATATTCACCATTTAAATTTTCATAATAGATTTTATGATCATCAATTTTTTTAACGCCTGCTCTTTTAATCCATTTAATATTTCTTTCAACAAAATAGGATTCAGCAAAAAGTTTTGTATTGGTTATAAAACCACCTTTTTTGATAAAAGCTCCACCCATCCCAAAATCTCCCAATTCATATTCATTAGTGATCCAAATTACTTCTGCATTATTTTCTAAACCACGGCGCTTAATTTCAAAATCAACATTCAATATATATTCAAAAGCCGCACCCTGACAGGTTGCTGTTGGATTACCTGTACCTATTACAAAAATCTGCTTCTCCCCTTTCTGCATTTTATCTAGCTTCTCTTCTAAAAGATGCCATGCTTCTGTGGCATGAGAAAAAGTACAGACAGATGCAATATTTGCTGTACCTGGATTTAAACCTTCGGTAGCTCCAAAATTCAATTTAGGGCCTGTTGCATTTACCAAATAATCGTAGGGAACTTTTTGTAATTTTCCCAATTGTTCTTTCGAAGTAAATTCAACTTCTACATATCCTTGAACAATAGTACCATCACCTTCCGGGAAAAAATTGATTGCTTTTGCCTGCAAAAATTCAATGCCCCACTTTTTATATAGCGGCCTCAAATCAAATTTAATCTCATCGGCAGTCATTCTGCCAACTCCTACCCAAATATTAGATGGAATCCATTGATAATTTACGGAAGGAGAGATAACAGTTATCTCGTGTTCTTTTCCAAGACCTCTTCTAAGATAAGATGCAGCTGTGTGACCAGCTACTCCAGCGCCGAGAACAACTATTTTTGCCATGATGATTATTTAAAAATTAATTTGTTAAATCGGTTCTATAACATCTCTATTTATGTGGTATTTAAAATACTTCTATAAATAGGTTATAAAAAGATAAAGTTGATTAATCAATTTTTGAATAACTGTAACAAATGTTGCTTTAGTTTATATAGAAATAAAAATGTTTAACTGAACAATAAACGAAGTGCTTTTAAAAAACGCCTTGTATGGGTGTTTTTGATTGTGAACACGTAAAATAAATTAAAAGGCTAAGGATGCATAAATACTTTTCTGTATTTTCAACTCAAACAAATCATTAGCCATTTGGACACTTATTATTTTAGGTATACTGCTATTGATTACGCTCATTTCTTTATTTAAAATACAATCCTTTCTCTCTTTTTTAATTCTATCCATTTTAATGGGCCTGGCTTATGGCATTAAACCAACTGTGCTTATTGAAGCTATACAAAAAGGAATTGGTACACTAACAAATTATACATCCTTAAAAAAATAAAGTAATTGTAAAAGAGAAAAAAAAGCAAGATCAATTTACAATTAGTATCATTAGTCTTATCGTTTAAAATTCATTAAAGAATTATAAGTGTTCTTAGAATTTTAAAGTCTCAGGTAAATATTTTTTAACCAATGCTTTATAATAAGGCTGTAATTCTTCCCAACTTTTTTGATTCGGATTTTTTGAATACAAATCATAAGGATTAAAAAGTTTTACCCATTTAAACATTTCATGATCATGAACATCCATTAAGTGATCATAAGCACTTTCTCGATGCTGAGCATAAAAAGAATGGTATCGCAACATATATAACCCTTCTTCCGGTAAATGATCTTTCATCATTTGGTATACATATTCATCATGTCCCCATGAGAGGTGTACATTTTTGAGTCCGCAATTGGGAGCATATACCCCATATTTTTGGCTATATAATTCGTGGTTATAATCAGGGTTATTATTAAAAAATTCGGGATATACAATTTTATCTGAGTAAGCACATCCTACAGGAAAAGTGTCTCCAACAACTGACCATTGAGGTTCACCAAACAAACACAATACTTTCCCCATATCATGAATTAAGCCAACTAAAACCATCCAATCTGGATGACCATCATTGCGAATGGCTTCTGAGGTTTGTAATAAATGTTGCATTTGATCCAAGTCTGTATCGGGATCAGAATCGTCTACTAATTCATTTAAAAAATCAAATGCACTCCAAATGGGCATTTCTTTTTTATTGAACTGTAAAAATTCTTTTTTCTTTTCGATTACAAAATCGTAGGACTGATACTGATGGTTTAAGCGATAAAATTCTTTCACAGTATCTCTAGTCTCTGCTTCATAATCTCTAAATGCCTCAACAGCTTTTTCGGTTGCGATATTTGAAGGATCTGGGTACCTTTTTAAAACATCCATTTCCCATTCATCTAAACTGGCAAGAGGAGTATTATTTTCCATAGCAAGAATTTGTTGATTTTGAATCGTATGCTAAAATCGTTTTTTTTATATAAATACCAAATTAATAGTGCAAATATCTTTCATCCTTATCAATAGCATTACCAAAATACAGTATAAAGTGCTGAAAGGATGCCCGTTATAATTACAGAACCAATAATAAAGCCAGGGGTTACTTTAAACATAGAGGTGTCAATCTCTATCGACTTCGCATTATTTTCCTTTTGAGGATTGGCTACACTGATCACCACCATCACTAATACTATCAATCCGAAAGTAATAGACATTCTGTCTAAGAATGGGAAATCAGGAAATGCATGATTTGTCCATATTGGCAAAAATTTTAATACTGTAGAAATTGGAATGGTCAATAAAGCGCCAGCTAATGCAGCAGCAGAATTTGTTCTTTTCCAGTAAAATCCTAATACGAAAATCGCCAAAACACCTGGAGAAATAAAACCTACATATTCTTGAATAAATTGATATGCTTGATCTAATGAACGCAAGGCAGGTGTTACAATTGCTGCAACTAACATACTAACGACAACCACCCATCTACCAATAAGTACTAGCTTTTTTTCAGATGCATTTTTATTAATAAATTTTTTATAAATATCTAATGAAAAAATAGTTGAAATACTATTTGCTTTTCCTGCCAATGATGCTACTATGGCTGCTGTAAGCGCTGCAAAGGCAACTCCCTTTAATCCCGAAGGCAATAAATTCATTAATGTTGGATAAGCATGATCGGGTTTAATGATTCCATTTGTGTCAGACATTTCTGTATGAAACATTCCCTTTTGATGCATAACATACATGGCAATTCCGGGCAATACTGCAATAATTGGTATGAGTAATTTTAAAAATGCGGCAAAAAGAATTCCTTTACGAGCTGTTATTAAATCTGCACCCAGAGCTCTTTGAACAATATATTGATTGCATCCCCAATAAGCAAGATTATTAACCAGCATACCACCTATTAAAACAGATAGACCCGGTAATTCTGGATAATACTTATTTGTTTTATCAAAGATCATATGAAAATGTGAAGGAGCTTCCCTTTTTAAAACCAATAATCCTTTAATAATATTTCCGCCATATCCATATTGTTCCGACAAAAGTGATATAGCTAAATAAGTGGTAACCAACCCACCAATGATTAGAACAATTACTTGTATTACGTCAGTATAGCCAATTACTTTCATCCCACCCAAGGTTACTATCACTGCAAAGGACGACAAACCCACTATACTTAGCTCGAAACTTATATTTGTAATAGAGGAGATCGCTAATGCCCCTAAATAAATAATGGATGTTAGATTCACAAATACATAAACAAGTAGCCAAAAAACTGCCATAATTGTGCTTACCGTATCGTTATATCTTTTAGAAAGAAACTGCGGCATCGTAAAAATCTTATTCTTTAAATAGATTGGCAAAATAAAAACTGCCACTAATATTAAAGTAAAAGCCGACATCCATTCATAAGTAGAAATGGCTAGTCCAAGAGCAAAGCCAGAGCCAGACATACCAATAAAATGTTCTGCAGAAATATTGGAAGCAATCAATGAAGCGCCAATAGCCCACCAAGTCAATGACCCTTCAGCTAAGAAAAAATCAGTAGAGCTTGTATTTTTTGATTTCTTTTTTTTGAAAATGTAATAGCCATATGAGCTAATCAAAATAAAATATAGAAAAAACACCAGATAGTCGGCGGGATGCAATCTATTCATTCAAAATTTTTAGGGCAATAAATTAAATGACTACTAATATAAATTATTTTACCTCACAAAAGCCAAGTCTGCTGTTTACATATTTTAGAAAATTCAAAATACCCTCAAATAAATAATGCCATCTATTTTAGGTAGCATTATTTATTTATGAGATTGAACTACTTAATTTATCCCAACACATTCTTACAAAACTCAACACATTTCTTCACTTCCTTCACTGGATCAGAATCTTTGGGAACTTCATATTCCATTTCTACTGTTGCCGGGAACGTATATTTCTGGTCTCTCATTAATTTTAATGCATCTGCTATAGGTGTATCCCCTTTTCCCCAAACCACATTTCCTTTACCATGTTCTGGCGTAAGTCTGTCTTTGATGTGCATGCTAACAATTCTATCATATTTTGCCTTTACAAATCCAAGCGGATCTTTATTTCCCGCTGCCACAAAATGACCCAAATCGACATTGATTGCATTTGCAGGAGATTGCGCTAAAGCCTTGTCCCATAAAGTTGGCGTTTGTTGTTCATGTCCGTGATAACCCACTTTTATTCCATAACCTGAAGCAATAGTGGCTAGCTTTAAAGTATGTGCTTCATTTGAAGTAAATTCCAATGTAACATGACTTGCCCCTAATGCCTTAGCAGAAGCCATTCCAAAATGAATATCCTCATCTGTATTTTGTGTACCAAAACAATCTGGCTTATAGGCATAAATAGAAACGCCTGCTTTTTTATATTTTTTTCTAAATTCTTCGAACTTACTCATAGATGCAGTTTTTCTCCAGGCAGCAGAAGCTTCATTATTCGCCTTTCTTTCCTTTTCAAAATCAACCAGCATTTTCTTTTCATCATCATTTAATTCCTGTTTATCCCAATTTTTCTTCATTACAGGATATACAGTTTTCATATCAATCTTGCTTTGTGGTCTGCCGGCAAAAGCCTCTGCAGGGTCGCCCATCAATTCAATATTTCTCACACCGGTTTCTAACACATATTGCAAAATGCTGTCGCCATCCTGATGGGGCATATCTCTAAACGAATAAGTGATTGTTCCGATCTTAACCTGATGAAGTGTATTCAAATTTCTAATAATGTATGGAGCTCCCAGAATTCCGATTCCCATTTTAGAAATAAAATTCCGGCGATTGGTTTGATGATTGTTTGTACTCATGGCAAGTATATATTATTATGTTTTGGGTTTACAAGTTTGTTTATCTTAAATTAGGCAAGTATTTCAAAACTAATAATTGCCACCATGAGGAAATTTAAATCTTTTTTATTTCTAAGTTTCATTTTATTTTCTATTGCAGTTTCTGCACAAAAGAGTTATCCAAAATCAACCGGAGAATACAAATATGTGGTAGAAGGTTTCGATTGGGGCCCGGCTGTAAATAAAGTGATCCTATCGCTTGATGATACCACATCTAAAGTGAACGTAAATGATTTCACCGTATTTGTAACACGCAAATCGGGTGAAGGTGAGATGGCTGCTGAACCAGTATCTGGTCAACGCAATATTGTAACCGCATACATTTCAGATGATCATGCAAACAAAATAGCTAACGGAAAAAATATCACATTGATATTAGCTGTTGGGCCTACTATATCTATTGGATCTCCATTTCAATATTCATGGAAGAAAGGGAATCAGTGGGTAGATTACCAATTCAACGTGATAAAAAACAATTCACTTGAAGTATGGAATAAATCAACAGGTAAGATCATGCCGTTGGTGGATCTATTTGATCTGAAAGGAAAGTTTGTTTATAATGATAAATTAACGATGTCGTATGCATCCTTTGCACCATCCAATAAAAAAGATAAAGCACCATTGATTATTTGGTTACACGGAGGTGGAGAAGGTGGATTTGACCCAACTACTGCATTACTGGGAAATAAAGCAGCCAACTATGCATCAGAAGCCATCCAATCAGTATTTGATGGAGCTTATGTACTGGTTCCTCAAAGTCCTACATTTTGGATGCAAAACAGTCAGGGTACCTATACTACTGGAAAAGTTAATGATGTATATAATGAGGCCCTGATGGCATTGATCAAAGATTATGTAAAAGCAAATCCTACCATTGATGCGAGTAGAATTTATGTAGGTGGCTGTTCGAATGGAGGCTATATGTCTCTAAAATTAATTTTGTTACACCCAGAATATTTTGCCGCTGCTTACATCAGTTCTTTGGCCTATTCAGCCGAATACATAACAGATGCAGAGATCCAGAAAATTAAAAACATTCCAATTTGGTTTGTTCATTCTAAAGATGATGGAACCACAAAACCAAATGAAACTGTTGTACCAGTTTACAACAGATTAATTGCTGCTGGTGCAAGAAATGTTCATTTTAGTTTTTACGATCACGTGAACGATATTACCAATCTATATGGTGGCAAGGGATATGAGTACCCTGGGCATTGGTCATGGGTATATTTACATGAGAACCTGCCAAGAAAAGACTTCAATGGCAGTTTAGTGAAAGTAAATGGCAAACCAGTAACCATCATGGAATGGATGGCTGCGCAACAAACAATTACTCTTACAAAAAAATAATTGAAAATAAACCGATTAATGCTTCTCTCCTTTCACCATTTTAAGAGTATGTAAAATTTGAGGGAACAACGCATCGAAATATTCTTTAGCTGCTTTGGTTGATCCGGGGAAACTTAATACCAAAGTTTCTCCGATCATCCCAGCGACACTTCTGGATAGCATGGCATAAGGCATTCTTTCTTGTCCATAATTTCTTGCCTGTTCCATCACACCTGTCAATTCTTTTTCCAGAAGAGGTTGTATCGTTTCTGGAGTTATATCCCTGGGTGATACACCTGTGCCACCTACAAAAATTAAAACATGGTTGGCTTGATTTGTATATAGTTTAATCTGCTCTTCAATGGCTTCTTTTGTGTCAGGTATAATATGATAGTTGGAAGTAGTGATAAACAAGCCTTTTAGTTTATCTATTAATGCCAAACCTGCTTTATCCTCTGCTAATTTCTGAGAAACTGAATCAGAACAAACAATTACCGAAGCGGTAATTTGATGATCCGCATTGATCTTGAAATCGGATTTGCCGCCTTCTTTACTTACTAAACGTATGTTTTGGATTTCTACTTGCTTATCAATCGGTTTAAGCATATCATACAATGTAAGTGCTGCCACAGATGCACCATGCATGGCTTCTACTTCCACACCAGTTTTATAAATGGTGTGTACTTCCACAAAAATTTCTACCGCCAATTCAATGACCGAAAATCGAACGTCTGCATACTCAATAGGAATTGGATGACAATCAGGAATAATATCACTTGTTTTTTTAATTGCAAATAATGCAGCCACTTTTGCGAAAGAAAAAACATCGCCTTTTGGGACCAAGCCCTGTTCAATTGCTCTGATCGTTTCTTCTTTAGAAACCTTCACAACAGCAGTGGCAATGGCTTTGCGAAGACTATTTGATTTATGTGTGATGTTAACCATATTATTTATTTTCTTTCCAAACAGTGCTTTGATCCTGATAAATTTCTTTCCCCCAGATTGGCAATTCAAATTTAATTGCATCTACCAATTCATTACAAGCATCAATAGCCATTTTCCGATGCATGGATGAGGTAAAAACAAAAAGACATATTTCTCCAACTAATACACTACCCAAACTATGGTATACATGCATACAGGTTAATTCGTATTTAGCAAAAATCCTTTCCCTGATTTCATGCATTTTTTCCAATGCCATTTCCTGATAACAAGTATATTCAATGGAAGTTACTTGTTTCCCATCTT
Source organism: Bacteroidota bacterium (assembly GCA_037139075.1). Classification (GTDB taxonomy): domain Bacteria; phylum Bacteroidota; class Bacteroidia; order Chitinophagales; family Chitinophagaceae; genus Sediminibacterium. The sequence goes on along the minus strand of JBAXHC010000043.1, from coordinate 4,478 downwards.
TTTCATCTGCACGAACTTGTCCGAGAAATATACTGTGAGCTCCAATATTTGTTTTGGAAGCATGACTTTGAATCGAGTCTGCAATCTTTTGCGATGAAATGGCACCCTCCACAAATATGTTTCTAATCTTTTTCTCTTCCATACAAATTATTTAAAATAGGCGGTTAACCCACCCTTTACACTATACACTTTTAAGTTACGCTTTTTGCTAATTTGTTGTGCAGCATATACACTGCGAATTCCCTGGTGACAAATAATACAAATCTCTTTATCTGGAATTTCGTGCATTTTAACTTGCAATTCAGACATGGGAATTTGTGCATCTGAAAAATCAATCGGAGGATATTCATGTCTTTCGCGAACATCCAATACAAATACTTCTGGTAATGCTCTCATCCTATTGAATTCTGAAATTGATATTTCAGGAATATCCATTTCTTCCTCATTTTCTTCATAGATATTTTCTAAAAATATCTTCTCATTCATTTCAATTCTGTTTTCTGTAGCAGCAATCTCAATTTCAAATCCTTGTCCCTGCAAAAGGTTATAATGGTATAAACGCCCATATAAAGGTGTACCAATACCTGTGATTATTTTAATCGCTTCTGCAGCCTGCATGGCACCTATGATCCCTGGTAAAACACCAATCACACCAGCTTCTGCGCAACTTGGCACTTCGCCTGGTTTGGGTGCTTCTGGAAATAAGTCGCGATAGTTAATAGATTGTTCTTCTTGAGCAAGATTAAAAACGGATACTTGTCCTTCATACCTTGAAACTGCCCCAAAAACAAAGGGCTTCTGTAAAACTAAACAAGCATCATTGATTAAATATTTAGCAAGGAAATTATCAGTGGCATCAATAACCAAATCGTATTTCGAGATGATCTGTAATGCATTGGATTGGTCAATATTAAAAGGATAACTTTCTATGGTTACATCTGAATTCAATAAACGCATTTTTGCAGCAGCCTGTTCAACTTTCAATAATCCAATTTCAGATTCAGTAAATAATAACTGTCGATGTAAATTGGATAAACTGATTTTGTCTGCATCCATGATTCCAATATGCCCCAGTCCCGCACCCACTAAATATTGAAGAACAGGGCAACCTAATCCACCCATGCCTACAATCAATACTTTGGCAGCAAGTAATTTTTCTTGTGTAGCTAACCCAAAAGCGGGCAGTATCATTTGACGTTGGTATCTATCTCTATCTGCCATCATTATCCTCCAGAAAATGGTGGCATTAAAGCCACTATATCTCCATTATTTAATTCGCGGTTTATTTTGATCATTTGTTGATTTACTGCAATAAAATATTTGGTTGAAATCAATGCAGGATATTCTTTTTGTAATTGAAGATTCAAGGAATCAGTGTCCCTTAATATATTCAATTCCTTTTTTGATTGTCCTGTAATATCAACTAATGAGCCAAAAAAATGAATAGTTATTGCCATGATCTATTTTACAAAAATGAGTTTACCAGCAGCCAATACCAATACAAATGCTAATACGTATTTCATACCTTTTGCAGGTAATTTTCCAGCACCAAAATAAGCACCTGCAGATCCGCCTATCAAAACAAATATAATAATAGAGAAAATTTGTGGACTCAAATCAAAACCTGTTTTCATTTGTCCAATAATGCCGGCAATTGAATTGAGGAATATGAAAATTGCACTTATTGCTGCAGTTTGTTTCATACTACTCCAGCCCATCAATAATAAGATGGGCGATAATAAAATTCCTCCGCCCATGCCAATCATACCAGAAACCAAACCTATCGCTGCTCCGATAAAAAAAAGAACGGGCCATTTTGGTTCAGGCTTTAATTCTTGATTTGAACTAGTCCAAACTAATCTAATGATGGATAATAACAAAACTACACCCAGTAATTTTTTATATGCCGAATCCGAAATGGGCATGATGGCTCCAATAAAAGCAAACGGGATGGATCCCGCAATTAGAGGCCACAATAATTTTGATTTAAAGTGCTTGGCTCTATAAAAAGATATAAAAGCAATGATGGAAACCATCACATTTAAAAGCAATGCTGTTGGTTTCATTACTAAGGGACTAAAACTTAATAATGCCATCAATGCCAGATAGCCACTGGCACCTCCATGCCCTACACTCGCATACAGAAATGCTACTGTAAAAAAACAAAGTCCGTAAATAAGAATTTCCTGCATGAATATTTTTTAAGCAAACAAATGAATTTTTACGATTTGATCTTTTGCAAAATAATTTTCTTCGGCATCTAATTCCACCCAACAATTAGCTGTAACGAAAGCACTTAATTGATAAGATGCCTGCGCAGGAAGTATTTGAACGGATCCTGATTCGTAGTAGCCTTTTAAAAATAAAGTAAGAGGAGGTTTCTTTTCAAAAGGTATTTCCAATTTAGCAAAACTATCTTCTGGCTTAGGAAACCCCGTTAAAGCATTCAATGCAGGTAAAACAAATTGCTGATAACAACTTAACACAGAAGATGGATTTCCTGGCAACCCAAATACTAAGACATCTGCTTTACTTCCAAAAAATAAGGGCTTACCCGGTTTTTGTTTTACGCCGTGAAATAATTTTTGTACGCCCTGTTGTAAGCATGCCCCTGCTACAAAATCATATTCACCCACACTTACTCCACCCGTTATTAAAAGAACATCATTTTCTAAGAGTGCTTTTGAAATGGTTTGTTGAGTGGCTTCTAAATTATCTTTCACATAATACAAGTGAATGGTATTGATCTGTTGTTTTTGTAAACAGGCTTTCAATGCATAAGAATTTGACTCATAAACCTGGCCTGGTGAAAGCTCGTTTCCAGGCTTCACTAATTCATTGCCTGTGATGATGATTCCTACTATTGGTTTTCTTATCACAGGTAGTTCTTTTATACCCATGCTTGCTAAGTAACCAATATGCATGGCAGAAATAGCAGTGGCTTTTTTAAATGCTAATGCACCCTTTTTAATATCTGAACCCGGCATTCGAATATTCGCACCTAATTCAACGAACCCGGGATTGATTTGAATTTTATTGGATTCCACCTGAACCCATTCTTTTTGGATCACTATATCTGCTCCATCAGGCACAGGACCTCCTGTGAAAACTTTAATGCAGGCATTTTCATGCAGGCTCAGTTGCTTTGCAGTTCCCGCAGGCAATTCATCCTGAATGGTTAAAGTATTTTTAAGATCGGCTAATCTAATCGCATATCCATCCATGGATGATTGACGAAAACCAGGAATATTTTTTTCACTAAAAATATTTTCAGCCAATACATATCCCACTGACTGTTCAATAGGCAGATAAATGAAACTCAATTCTTTACAATGAGCGAGAACGATATTTTTTGCTTCTGCAACTGATATCATAAAAAAATATTTATCCGCCAATGGCAATCATACTTCTATTATGAATGGAATTAGCATCAATTAAATCAAACTGTTTCGTAAACTGTCCCCCTAGTTCTTTGTGCTTACCCTTTATAGAAGATTCTATTAAAGGTAATAATGCTTCCCCATTTCTAAGCGCCTTCAATAAATCTGTTTCCTCTTCTGAAAATAAACAGTTTTTTATTTTCCCATCGGCTGTTAGTCGAATTCTATTACATGTATTACAAAAAGGCACACTCATAGTGCTGATGATGGCGAAGCTACCAGCATGCCCCGGTATTGAATAATTTTTACTAGTATCATGTGCCGCATTTTCTGCTGCAATGAAAGAATATTTTTGATTGATTGTGGCTAAAATTTCATGGAGTGTAACCAGCTTATCTCTATTCCATTTATTTCCATCAAACGGCATAAACTCGATAAAGCGAATTTGAATAGCTAAATGTTTTGTCCATTCAATAAAATCCAGAATCTCTGAATCGTTTAAGCCCTTAACAACAACTACATTTATTTTTACTTTAAACCCGCGCGATAGTAATGTATCAATATTCTGTTTCACGGTATCGAATTGATCTCTGCGAGTAATCAACTGAAACTTTTCTTTTTGTAAAGTATCTAAACTGATATTCACCGTGCGAATTCCTGCATCTTCAAAAACATCTACAAAATGTTGAACCCTTGTAGCGTTTGTAGTAATTGTTAGTTCCACCCCAAGTTTACCTAATTCAGAAATTATTTCACCTGCATCTTTTCTTACCAGGGGTTCCCCTCCAGTTAATCTTATTTTAGTGACGCCTTGTTCTACAAATAATCGTGCAATTTTCAGAAGCTCATCTGCCTGCATCAATTGCTGATTGGGCATAAAATGATAGTCTTCTTCTGGCATGCAATAAAAGCAGCGAAGATTACAATTGTCTGTTAATGAGATCCTGAGATAATTGTGTGTTCTATCGTAGTTATCTATCAGCATTTCATTTATTTAAGCAATAGTTTATGGTAATCATCTTCTGTATCAATATCAATTTCACCTAAAGGGAAATCTACTGTGATTAAATCATTCTGATATTGGTGCAATATAGAGCG